>JAKBGV010000009.1:0-6013 GCA_021837305.1 Actinomycetes bacterium | reverse complement strand
GCACGGTTCTGTCACAACTTTCTGCTGGGTATCGTCATGGAGAACTGGAAGGAGAACCGGGACAAGAAGGAAACCGGCGAGGAAGTCACCCGGGAGAGTTATCTCGGCACTCGCCAGTTGGACCTCCAGAAGCTCTGGTACGAGCGCCGGGCAGACGCCGCCCCGTGGTTCACGGAGAACGCCTCGTCGATCTACAACTACGCGCAAGCGCACCTCGCCCAGGCCTTCGCCAACTACTTCGCCGGACGCACGCGGGTGCCGAAGTTCAAGTCCAAGGGACGAAGTGAGTCCTTCACGCTGGCCGGCGGTTCTACTCGCCTTGTCGACTCACACCACGTGCGACTCAGTCGCATCGGCGAAGTGAAGACCTACGAGTCGATGCGCAAGCTCCACCGCCACCTCGAGCGCGGTAGTGCTCGGATCCTGTCGGTCACGGTCACCGAGCGCCGGGGGAACTACACGCTCGCCTTCACCGCCGAGGTGAGCCGGGTCATCCCTGCTCCACGACCACCCGAGCGGGTGATCGGCATCGACGTGGGGCTCACCACTCTCTACACCGGCGCCACCTCTGACGGCTCGAAGGTCCTCTCCGTGACGAACCCGAGGCACTACCAATCGCGCCAGGCAAGGCTGGCCAGAGCCCAGCGCGTGGCCTCTCGGCGCTGCGGACCTCGTAAGGGAGTCGCTCCCTCGAACCGGTGGCGCCGTGCGAACCAGCGAGTCCAGAACGTCCACGCCGATATCGCCAACGCGAGGAAGAATCTCATTCACGAGACCACGACGATGCTCACGAAGAACTACGACCGCATCATCGTTGCGGACCTCAACGTGAAGGGGATGCTAAAGAACCGCACCCTCGCCACGCACATCAGTGACGCCGCGTGGGGTGAGTTCGTCGCAGCTCGAGTACAAGGCCACCTGGTACGGCTCGACCGTGGTGCGGGCCGACCGCTTCTTCCCGTCAAGTAAAACCTGCAGCTCGTGTGGGGCAGTGAAAGCCAAACTGCCCCTCGAGATCAGGACGTATCACTGTGAGGCCTGTGATCTCACGATGGACCGCGATCACAACGCGGCAATCAACCTGGCCAGGTGGACCAGTCAACCCACCTCCGCGGGGACACGCTCCGTGGCTGGACGTGGAGGGGAGGTAAGACCACGACGGACTCGTTCCGTCACGGCTCACCCCAGTGAAGCGTCAACCGAAACGCTGACCTTGGTCGGCGCGTAGGAGAAACCGCGGCGTGGAAGTTAGGAGGCGGAGCGGCTAATTGCCTTACTTCTTCGCCAACCAACTTTGCCGCGGGGGGATGAAGCTGAGCGCGTAGGCGAGCAGTGACGGCGTGGCGGCGCGCAGGGCGCTGAAGCTCGTGCCCTGGGGTCGGTGCAGGGAGAGCACCATGATCGTGATCACGATGGCGAGCACGCCGTCGCTGAAGGATTCGATGCGGTTCGCGCTCACGGCGTGCGCCGCGCGATCGCGCGGAGCTCACGGTGCACCGCCGGTGTCTCGGGCGACTCGAACAGTCGCTGGGTGAGCACGATGACCACGAGTCGGCGCGGTGGATCGACGAGGAACGAGGTGCCGAGCCCGCCGTCCCACCCGTAGGAGCCGTCACGGTTCACGGCGAGGCCGTAGCCCCAGGAGCACTCGGCGAAGAAGCCGGGTCCGAAGGCGCCGTTGACCTTCTGCTCGTCGGACAACTGGTGGCTCGTCATCGCGCGGATCGCGTCGAGCGAAACGAGGTCGCGCCCCTCGTCGAGCAGGAGCCGGGCGAGGGCGTAGAGGTCGTCCACCGTGGCGACGAGCCCGCGCCCGCCGTCCTCGAAGGCCGGCGGGTGCGCGTAGGGCTCGTCGAGCTCGACGGCGCGTTCGAGACCGCTGCGCGTTGGCCGGTAGGGGGTGGCGAGGCGCCGAGGATCCGACGCGTAGAAGTCCGTGTCGGTCATCGCGAGCGGGTCCAGGATCCGCTCGCGCAGGTAGGACCCGAACGACGTGCCACTGGCGCGCGCGATCAGCACACCGAGGATCGACGCGCCCGTGTTGTAGAGGAAGCGGGTGCCCGGTTCGGTGATCAGGGGCAGGCTCCCGAGCCGCGCGACCTACTCGTCGGGCGGGGGCTGGACGAGCGGGTTCGGTGGGCCGAGCGTGGCCAGGCCGAGTCGCTGCTCTTCGAGGACGATCGGCCACGGTGTCGGCGCCTCGAACATGTCGACGCACATGCCGAACCCGTTGGTGAAGGTCAGCAGGTCGCGCACGGTGATGGATCGACGAGCCGGGCGGGTGTCGTCGAGCGGGCCGTCGGGCGCGGCGAGCACCCGTGGTGCGCTGAGCGGGCAGGAACGTCTCGACCGGGTCGTCGAGCCCGAGGCGGCCGTCGTCAACGAGCGCGAGGGTGGCGAGCGCGGTCACGATCTTGGTGGTGGACGCAATGCGGTACTGGGTGTCGCGGGTGGTCGGGCCCCGTCGGTCTCCGAGCGACCCGACGGCCTCGACCAAGACGGCGCCGTCGCGTGCGACCAGCATGGTGAGGCCGGGGACGCCGCCCTCGACGTGACGCGCGGCGCACACGCGCAATTCGTCGGCCAGGCCGCGGTCCAGGGCCATCGCATCCCCTCGGTTTCGTTCACCGTAGCAAGGCCGTCGATGACCATGACGGCGGGTGTCCGACTAGATTCGTTCGGTGCCGTTAGACCCCTACACGTCGCCCGCGGGCAGCCCCGAGCCGTCCGGTGCACCGCGAGCGCCGCGACGGGCACGGCACCGTCGTCAGCGTCGGCGAGGACACCGGCGCCGAACGGTCGCCATCGTGTTGCTGGTGCTGGTGGTCCTCGTCGTCGGTGGGGTCGCAGGGGATTACTTCTATTTGAACTCACTCGTGCACCGCGTCAACGTGGCGAACGAGGCGGTGCGCTACAACGACACCGAGAACATCCTGCTCGTGGGGTCGACCTCGCGCTGCGCGCTCGCGGTCCAGAACAAGGCGTACGGCCTGTGCTCCCAGGGTGTCACCGGCGTGAACAGTGACGTCGTGATGATCGTGCACCTGAACTTCACGACCAAGCGCATCACGCTGCTGTCGATACCGCGCGACGTGTTCGTGCCTAACGCCCGAACCACCGGGGCGAACAAGATCGACGCCGCGCTCTACCAGGGACCGTCCCAGTTGGTCTCGGCGATCGAGAACGACTTCGGGATCCCGATCAACCACTACATCGAGCTCAATTTCGACACCTTCGCGAGCGTGGTCAACGTGCTCGGTGGGATCAATATGTACTTCCCGATGGAGGTCTTCGACGCCTACTCGGGCCTCAACATCACCCACACCGGCTGTCAGCACCTGGACGGCTACCAGGCGCTACAGGTGGTGCGGGCTCGTCACCTGCAGATCCGTTTCCCCGGGGATGGCCCGAACCACGCGACGTGGCCCCAGGAGGGTTTGAGCGACCTCGCGCGCATCCGCCGCGACCACGAGTTCCTTCGCGTGGTCGCCGCGGCCCTGAAGGCGAAGGGGCTCGGCAACCCCGTGACCGACCAGCAGCTGGCGAGCGCGATCGCGCCGAACCTCGAGGTCGACAACTCGTTCTCGCTGAGTGACATGCTGAGCCTCGCGAGCAACTTCGCGGGCGTGTCCATCGGCAGCGTGCCCGAGGTCACGATGCCCGTCGTCCTCGTCGAGACGGGCAGCTACCTCTACCAGGGCTACTACTACGGTGACGTCGAGTTCCCGATCGGGCCGGACGTCACGTCGGTGATCGACCAGTTCTTGGAGATCGGTCCGTCGACCAACACGATGAATGGCAAGCCGCTGCCCACACCCAGCCACGTGAGCGTCTCGGTCTACGGCGGAACCGGGGTCCCCGCGCAGGCGACGGCGACGGCGACGGCGCTGCACCAACTCGGCTTCGCCGCGACCGTCGGTGGCAGCCTGACCCCCGTGGGGACGAAGGCCGAGACGGTCGTCTATCACGCGAGCGACTCGCCGTCGTCGATCGCGATGGCCGAAGCGGTGATCGCCCACTTGAGCGGACCGGTGGTCATGGCGATCGGCCCGACGAGGGGCGGTGCCGACGTCACCGTGGTGACCGGCTCGGACCTCGCGGTACTCGCGTCGCCGGCGCACACGACGACGCGACCCACGTCGACGACCGCGACGACCACGGCGCGGGCTACCACTACGAGCACGGCGGTAATCGATCCGAGCCTCGTGCACGCCGATCCCTCGTTCTCAGCGCCGACGCCCGTGGCCCAGCCGCTCCAGCCCTGGGACCCCCGATCGTGCGGTCCGAACGGCACGGCCGGGCCGTAGCGGCGTTCGCCCCCACCGCCGACGGTGTGGGCGTTTCAGCCCCGGTATCGTGCGGTCGCCCCGGCTTACGGGCGTGCCGTGCCGTCGTCTCGCGGTCGACCAATCCCCGAGGAGAGCATCACCGAGTTCGGGATCTTCAACACGCCGTCCTCGGTGCGAACCGTGACGTAGGTGAGCCCAGCGCCGAGCACGGTGACGTCGAGCACGCCCAGCACGCCGGAGCGGATGCGGATCCGCTCGCCGACGACGAAGGGCCGCGCGAAGAGCAGCACGACGGCGGCGAAGACGTTGGAGAGACTCTGCTGGGCCGCGATCCCCACGATGACCCCGGTGACCCCCGCGCCGATGAGTAGGTGCTGCAGGGACACCCCGAGGACGCCGAAGAGCCCGAAGATCAGGGCGACGACACCGACACCGTTGATGACCAGGCGGGCGGTCGCCCCCGCGCTCAGGGACGACTGGCGGGCGATCGAACGGCCCACGGCGCGCGCGAGGTGTCGAACCGCGTAGATGCCGCTCACGACTAGCACCAGGGCGGCGCCGGCGACGAGCGCGTCGGACTGGCGTTCGACGTGACGGAAATGACGACCGAGGAAGACCGAGGCGATGGCGACCAGACCGGTCAGGACACCGATCAGCCATTCACGGCTGATCGTGCGACCCTTGGGGTCCGAGGCGTGGATGGGATCAGTCACCGACACCCATGGTAGGGAAGATCGCGCGAGGTGCCGGAACTACTGCGCCGTCCAGCCACCATCGATCGAGATCGGGGCACCGGTCACGGTTCGCGCCGCGTCCGAGCAGAGGTAGACCGCGAGTGCGCCAATCGCGTCGGGGCTGGTGAACTGGAGCATCGGTTGCTTCTCGGCGAGCAACGCGTCGGACTCCGTGGCGACCTCGGTGCCGGCGGCCTCGGCGCGCTCCTCGAGCTGGCGCTCGACGAGGGGGGTGAGGACCCAGCCCGGGCAGATGGCGTTCACCGTGATGCCGTCGTTGGCCACCTCGATCGCCGCCACCTTGGTGGCGCCGACCACCCCGTGCTTGGCGGCGACGTAGGCGACCTTGTTCGCACTCGCCACGAGCCCGTGGGCGGAGGCGACGTTGATGATCCGGCCCCAGCCCTGGCCCTTCATGATCGGGATGGCGGCCTTCATGCCGAGGAAGACCGCCGTGAGGTTGAGCGAGATGATGGCGTCCCACTTGGCGGTCGGGAACGACTCGACCGGGGCGACGTGCTGGATGCCCGCGTTGTTCACGAGGACGTCCAGCCGCCCGAAGCGCGCGCGTGCCGCCTCGACCAGCGCGCCCGGCCCGTCGGGGTGCATCAGGTCGGCACCGTCGTAGGCGACGTCGACCCCGAACTGGTCGGCCAGGTCGCGTCGGAGCTGGTCGATCGCGGCCACGTCACCGAACCCGTTGAGCATGATGTTCGCCCCTTCGGCGGCCAGTGCCCGGGCGATGCCGAGGCCGATACCACTGGTCGATCCGGTCACGAGGGCGGCCTTGTCACGTAGCGTCATAGTTCCTCCATCGGGACGGTCGTCGGTGCTGCACTGGTGCGATCGAATCGTCGGGCCGCGGCCCGGACCCGTCGCCGGGTCACCACGCCGGCGAGACCGCCGGGCACGAAGATCACGAAGAGCACGAAGATCGCGCCGAGCAGGAACTGCGGCTGGGAGAGTGGGACCCGCAAGACGGCGGGCAAC
>JAKBGV010000067.1 GCA_021837305.1 Actinomycetes bacterium | reverse complement strand
GGGGTCGACCCGGTGCTGGTAGTAGAGGTCGACGTGATCGGTGCCGAGGCGTCGCAGCGAGCCCTCGAGCGCCGCGCGCACGTTCGCGGGGCGGCTGTCGAGGTTCCAGGGGCCGGCGCCGGCGTGGGATACCAGCCCGAACTTCGTGGCGAGGACGACCTCATCGCGTCGGCCAGCGATGGCGCGCCCGACGAGTTCCTCATTCACGTAGGGCCCGTAGATCTCGGCGGTGTCGACGAGGGTGACCCCGAGATCGAGGGCCCGGTTGATGGTGCGGATCGACTCGGCGTCGTCGCTGCCCGCGCCCGTGTAGGCGCTGGACATGCCCATGGTGCCCAGGCCGATGCGCCCGACGTCGAGGGTCCCGAGGTGGTGGTGCTTCATGGTGGCTCTCCTACTTGTTTCGATGGGCTTGGTAGTGCTTCGGACGTCTGATGAACCAGGGGTTCGCGGTCAGATCGTCCCGACACGGATGAGTGATTTCACGGCGCGACGCTGGTCCATGGCCTCGTAGGCACTCGCCACCGCGTCGAGGTTGGTCTCGAAGTCGAGCACGAGACCGGGGTTGATCCGTCCCTCGAGGACGTCTTCCATCAGCTCGGGGATGTAGCGGCGCGCCGGGGCCACGCCTCCGCGCAACCCGACGTTGGCGAAGATCACCCGCTCGATCGGCACGTGCACGCCGTGGGGCGCACCGACGGCCCCGACGACCGACCCCGGACGCGCGATCCCGAAAGCCGTCGTCATCGACTGACCCGTGCCCACGCACTCCATGGCCGCGTCGACGCCGATACCGCCGGTCAGCTCGAGCACGCGAGCCACCGCCTCCTCACCGCGCTCGGCGACGACGTCGGTGGCGCCAAAGGCGCGCGCCAGGGCCTGGCGGGCCGGGTTGCGGCTCAGTGCGATGACGCGTTGCGCCCCGAGTCGGGCCGACGCGAGGACCGCCGAGAGGCCGACGGCCCCGTCACCGACGACCGCGACGGTGGCGCCGGGCTGGACGTTGGCGCTCAGCGCCGCGTGGTGGCCGGTACACATGACGTCTGCGAGCGTGAGGAGCGATCGCAACGTCTCGTCCGAGTGGCCCGTGCCGGGCACGGTGACGAGCGTCGTCTCGGCGAAGGGCACCCGGACCGCCTCACCCTGGCCGCCGTCGATACCGTGATTGCCGAACGCGCCACCCGCGACGCAACTCGGCATCCAGCCGGCGCGACAGTGCGCACAGGTGCCATCGCTGAAAATGAAGGGGGCGATAACCAGGTCACCGCGCACGAGACCGCGCACGTCCGCGCCGACGTCCTCGACGACCCCGATGAACTCGTGGCCGATCGGTCCGAGCTCGTGGGGCGACTCACCGCGGTAGTACCAGAGGTCCGAACCGCAGACGCACGCGAGCACGACGCGCACGACGGCGTCGGTCGGGTCCTGGATGATCGGATCGGGTCGCTCGCCGAGCGCGATGGCGTGGGGTCCGTGGTAGATGGCTGCTCGCATGACTACTACTCAACCAGGTCTGGCGACGAGGAGGAAGACCCCGTTGAGAGGGGCACCCGCGGGGCCTGTCTCGCCGGCGGCACCCCGTAACCTGGCGACGTGGAGCCAACCAACGACATCCGCGAGTTCCTCGTTTCGCGTCGGGCGCGGATCACGCCAGACCAGGCGGGCCTGCCCGCCTACGGTGCGCGTCGCCGAGTCACGGGCCTTCGTCGCGAGGAGGTCGCGATGCTGGCGGGAATCAGCGTCGAGTACTACACGCGCCTCGAGCGTGGCAGCGCCACCGGCGCGTCGAGCGAGGTCCTCGAGGGAATCGCGCGGGCGTTGCAACTCGACGAGGCCGAGCGGACTCACCTGCTTGACCTTGTGCGAACCGCCACGGCCCGCACGCCACGCCGGCGCCCCACCCAGGACCGGGTGCGACCCACGGTGGCGCGGGTCCTCGATTCAATCACGCGTTACCCGGCCTACGTGCGAAGCGGCCGCCTCGACATACTCGCTGCGAACGCGCTCGGCGCGGCCCTCTATGCGCAGGTGTTGGACGACCGGCCACTGCCGGTCAACATGGCCCGGTTCATCTTCTTTGACCCGCGCGCGACCACGTTCTTCGTCGACTGGGACAGCGTCGCCAACGACACTGTCGCCATCCTGCGTGGACAGGCCGGCCGAGACCCCTTCGACCGGCGACTCACCGACCTCATCGGCGAGCTCTCCACGCGCAGCGACGAGTTCCGCGTTCGATGGACGAACCACAACGTCAAGTTCCACCGAAGCGGCGTCAAGCGACTCCACCACCCGGTCGTGGGCGACCTCACCCTCGACTACGAGGCCCTCGAGCTGGGCGCGGACCCCGGCCAGCGGATCAACGTCTACACCGCCGAGCCGGGCTCCGCGTCAGCGGCCGCCCTCGACCTGCTCGCGAGCTGGTCGGCGACGAGCGCGCCGCGCGCCAGCGACGTCACCGTCGACGAGCGCTGAGCCGTCACTCGCCGTCCGACGGGTCACGGTCGCAGGGTCAGAGGCTGGGGATCCCGGCCGCTTCGAGCAGCGCCCCGAGGTGGGCCGGGCTCGGCTCGATCTCCCCGCGCTCGATGCGATGCGCGAAGTCGACGACGGCCGCGTTCACCGGCGCCGGGCGACCCAGCGCCGCGAGGGTCGCTACCACGTGGCCGTTCAACTCGTCGACCTCGCTGTGGCGTCCCTTCATCCAGTCCTGAAGGATGGTGGTGATCGAGTCGGGCATGACGAACCCGCCGAGCAGCGTGTCGAGCAGGGTCGGGACCACGGTCGAGGGCGTCGCCACGTCGGCGGGGCGAAGTCCGAAGATCGGCAGCGTGGGGTTGCCGAGCAGCGTCGTCGCCTCGAGTGCCTCCTCACCCGAGCGGATCATGAGTTCGCGCATGGCGGGCAGGCGGTCGGCCTCGACCATCGACAACCCGAGGATGGCGGTCGTGACGAGAGTCGTCGCGTTGCTCACCAGCTTCATCCACTTCGTCGCGCGGATGTCCTCGACCACCTCGACGGTGCCCGAGTGGGCGAGGAGTCTCGCGATCTCGTCCTCGCGACCGCGCGTGGCGTCCTCGACGGCACCGACCGCGAACCACGACCGGTCGTGACCCGAGTGCCGCTCGACGACGCCGGGCTCCATCATCATCCCGGTGATCTCGATGACGCTACCCATCGTTCGTTCGAGGCCGACGACCTCGGCCACGACGTCGATGGTCATCCCGTTCTGCACACCCGCGACGAGGCCGTCGCGCGCCACATACGGCTCGATCAGCTGCACAGCCCAGCGCGTGTCGTAGGCCTTCACGAGCACGAGCACGACGTCGAAGGCCTCGCGCAGCGTCGCCACCTCACAGAGGTGCATAACCCGCACCGGCACGACGAGCGTCTCACCGGGCATCGTGATGGTCACGCCACGCTCGCGCATCGCCTCGACGTGCTCGGGCCACTGCTCGATCAGGGTCACGTCCTCGCCCGCGAGCGTGAGGTCCGCCCCGATGGCCGCGCCGTTCGCGCCCGCGCCGAGCACGGCGATGCGTGGGGCGCTCATCGCGCCCACCCGCCGACACCGAGCCGGTCGTGCACGCCCGGCCGCGACTTCCTAGACTCTCGCTCGAACGCCGCCTCGGAGGAACCATGATCCGTCACATCGTCGCCTTCCAACTCACCGCCGCTGACCCCGACGTGCGCAAGCGCCACGTGACCGAGATGCGCGGGCGCCTGGAGGCACTCGTCGACGCCGTGCCCGGCGTCGTCTCGATCGAGGTCCACGAGGACCTCGGCACCGTCGCCTCGCACTGGCCCGTCATCCTCGTCTCGGACTTCGAGACGACCGAGGCGCTCGAGCAGTACCAGGTGCACCCGAGCCATCGCGCGGCCGTCGACTGGATGAACAACGGGATCGTGGCCGATCGCGCCGTGGTCGACTACACGGTCCGCTAGCACCCCTCGCACGATCGGCGCAGCCAGCACTCAGCGTCGGACCTCGTCGGCGTTCTCGAGGACCGAGGCGTCGAGGTCCTTCACGTCGGCGACGCCCGTCAGGGCGAGCACGACCATGAGGTCGGCGCGGATCGACTCGATCACGTCGACGACCCCCTGCTCGCCACGAGCGGCCACCGCGTAGATCCAGGGTCGTCCGATGAGACAGGCTCGGGCGCCGAGTGAGAGGGCCTTCACCACGTCGAGACCGCTTCGCACACCCCCGTCCATGAGGATCTCCACCCGGTCGCCGACGGCGTCGGCGATGGCGGGCAGGGCGCGGATGGTCGAGGTGACGTCGTCGAGTTGGCGACCGCCATGGTTCGAGACGATGATCGCGTCCGCGCCGTTGGCGACGGCCTCTCGCGCGTCCTCGGGGTCGAGGATCCCCTTCAAGATGATCGGCCCGTCCCAGAGCGAGCGCAGCCACTCGATGTCGCGCCAGGTGACGCTGGGGTCGAACTGACCCGCGACCCAGTGCTGGAAGTCCTGGGGCACGCGGCCCGCGGGCACAGCGCTCTCCAAGTTCCCGAAGGTCAGGGGCTTGCCGCCGAGGGCGACCTCACGAACCCAACGCGGGTGCGTCGCGATGTCGATCTTGCGTCGGTACTGGCCGAACGTGGAGGTCCCGCCGTTGAGGCCGTTTCGTGCGTCGCGGAAGCGCCGACCCGGGACCGCGAGGTCGACGGTCAAGACGAGGGTCGTGCAGCCCGCCGCGCGGGCCCGCGCGACGAGGTCCTCGGCGAAGTGACGGTCCTTCATCACGTAGAGCTGGAACCAGAAGGGCTTGGTCGTGGCCGAGGCCACCTCCTCGATCCCACAGATCGAGAGCGTCGACTCGCTGAAGGTGATCCCGGTGCGCTCGGCGGCGCGCGCGGCGAGCACCTCGGCGCGCGGCGCGAACATCCCGGCGAACCCGACCGGGGCGAGCACCACCGGGATCGAGAGCGTCTGGCCGAGCACGGTGGTCTCGAGGTTGCGCGCCGACACGTCGCGCAGCACCCGCTGGCGCACCCGCAGTGCGTGCAGGTCATCCTCGTTGGCGCGCATCGAGTTCTCGGCGAAGGCTCCCCCGTCGATGTAGTCGAAGAGCTGTCGCGGGAGCCGGCGGCGCGCGAGCTCGCGGAAATCGTCCGTGGTGGCCGGCGCCAGGGCCAGCGTATGGTCCGAACGACGCAGCGTCACGAGACACCACCCGTGACTCGAGACGAATGAACTGCGGACTTCAGTGACATAGAGACCTCTTCATCGACGGCCGTCGCAGTACCGATGACGTCATCGGTACTGCGACGGACTGTACTGCGTCTCCCAGACCGGCCGCGTCGTACACCAGGGAGGAAGCGACGTTTGGCTGCTCAACGACCCCGGGACGCGCGGGTGTTGATGTGGGACTGAGAATCACGGGTGCTGTTGAGCGTGCCGTCGACGGTCCAGTACCGTTTGCCGGCGACCAACAGCTCCTCGGCGGGGAACTTCGTGATGACCTCACAGCCCGTCGCGGTCACCACCAGTTCCTCCTCGATACGCGCCGCGCCCCAGCCGTCCGCGGACGGCCAGTACGTCTCGAGCGCAAAGACCATGCCCTCCTCGAGTACCTCGGGGTGGTCGAAGGAGACCAGGCGCGAGAAGATCGGCTTCTCCCAGATCGACAGGCCGACCCCGTGGCCGTACTGCAGGGCGAAGGCCGCCATCTCGTCGGGGAAGCCGAACTCCTCGGCCTTGGGCCATACCGAGACGATGTCGGCGGTGGTGGCACCGGGCTTGACGAGGTCGATCGCCTTGTCCATGATCTCGCGGCACTTGGTGTACGCGTCGCGCTGGGCGACGCTCGCACTGCCGACGGCGAAGGTGCGGTAGTAGCAGGTGCGGTAGCCGTTAAAGGAATGCAGGATGTCAAAGAACGCCGGGTCACCAGGACGCAGGAGACGGTCGGTGAAGACGTGGGGGTGCGGCGAGCAGCGCTCCCCGGAGATTGCGTTCACGCCTTCGACGTGCTCACTGCCGAGGTCGTAGAGGGTCTTGGAGACCAGGCCCACGCACTCGTTTTCCTTCACCCCCGGTCGCAGGAAGCCGTAGAGCTCGTCGTAGGCGGCGTCGACCATCGACGCGGCCGTCGTGAGCAACGTGATCTCGTCCTCGGTCTTGATCCGGCGCGCTTCGAGGAAGACCTGCTGGCCGTCGACCACGTCGATCCCCTCGTTGCGCAGCGCGATGAGCACGGGCATCTCGGCAATGTCGATCCCGAGCGGCTCGTTGGCGAGACCGTACTTGTCGAGCTCGCGACGGATCGCCTTGGCGACGCCCTCGGCGATGCCCGCGTCGGGCGAGAACGCCCCGCGCAGCGTCGAGATCCCCGCGCGCGAGCCGTGCTCGGGCTCGACGCCCTCGCGCGCACCCGAGCCGTGGTCGAGCCACGGGTTAAAGAGCACGTGGTGCTTGGCTGCGGACCCGAAGTCCCAGACGACGGGTTGGCCGCCGCGCGGCAGCAGCGCGAAGCGGATCAGTTTGTCCACAGCCCACGTGCCGATATGGGTCGAGGTCATGTAGCGGATGTTGTTGAAGTCAAAGGTGAGCAACGACCCCAAATTGCTCGCCGACAGCTTCGCGTTCAGCCGCGCCAGGCGTTCCTCGCGCAGCCGGTCGAAGTCGACGCGCTGTTCCCAGTCGACCGCGTTCATCCCGAATGTCTTTATTGCCATTGCTACCTCCATTTATCGAATCTCTCTTGTTGCACTTCGCGGTACTGCGTCTATCTCGTAGGCGGCTCTAGTGGACCTGCTGGCCGCCGCTCACATTCATCGACTCACCCGTGATGTTGGACGCGGCGTCTGAGGCGAAGAAGAGGCAGGCCTCGCCCATGTCCTCGGGACTCTGGGGCCGACCGAGCGGGATGCCATCGACGAAGCTCTGCCAACCCTTCTCACCGTCGAGGTCGTTCAAGATCCCCTTGGACTGGTCGTCCCACAGCGGGGTACGCACCACGCCCGGACACACCGCGTTCACTGTGATGTTGTGCGCGGCGACCTCGAAGGCGAGCGACTGGGTGAGCCCAATCACGGCGAACTTG
>JAKBGV010000066.1 GCA_021837305.1 Actinomycetes bacterium | reverse complement strand
TCCGGATTCGAACCGGAGTACGGGGCTTTGCAGGCCCCTGCCTAACCACTCGGCCACGCCGCCAGAAACGACAATCCTACCGGCTCGCGCGACGCCCCCGGCTCACCAACAGCCACAGAATCCCCAGGATGACGGCGACGACCACGACCTTCATGATGAGTGCGATCGCCGACGCGATCAGCGAGCCGAGAATCACCACTGCGAGCACCGCTAACGCGATCACCACACCCGTTTTCATTGCCCGCCCCTCAATCGGTCGACCGTTGACCTCCGACGTAACCTACCGCGCCACGAGGTGACGTCGACCGTCAGCGTCACGGCGAGTTCGGTGACGTCTCAGGGCCGAAGGCGTGGCGACCCCGCTGGGTCGCCACGTGCAATCCCTCCTCGTCAAGCTCAGCGACGGTCCCAAGCGCCGATCGACCGAAGCGCTGGCGGACCTCGTCGATCGCGTCGCGCAGGCCCTCGAAGTCGATCTGGCGCGCCCGCGACGCCTGTTCGGCGCCCTCGCGGGTGTCCGACGACTCGACCGCTACCGGCAGGGTGAGTTGGATCTCGTGGGCGCTGCGTTCGATGAAGGACGAGGCGTAGAGCCCCACCAACCGCACCGACTGGTTGAGCTCGATCGTCTCGGCCAGCGCCGCGCCGATCATCGCGATGGCCCCGTCGTCGTCGACGCCGAAGGACAGGGTCTGTGAGCGAGACACGGAGCGCAGGTCGTCGAAGCGAACCACGAGGGTGATGGTTCGTGCGAGCTGGTGGTTCGTGCGCAATGCCCTCGCCACCACCGCCGCGTGCCCCCGCGCCGCGGTCTGGACCTCGCGGACGCTTCGCAAGGACCGCGCGAACGTCTCGTCGTGGCCGAGCGACTTCGCGCCCCGGTCGACGACTACCTCACGCCGGTCGTCGCCGCGGGCGTAGGCCACCAGCGTTGCCGCCATTGCCGGCCCGACGTGGACCGCGAGCGTCGCCTCGTCGAGCGGCACGAGGTCGCGTACCCAGCGCAAGCCGAGTCGATTCAACTTGGCGGTGGTGGCCGGGCCCACGCCCCAGAGCGCCCCGACCGGCAGTTCGGCCAGCCACCGCTGCTCGGTCACCCGGTCGACCCAGACGACCCCGGGTCCGGGCGTGATGCGCCCACCCACCACAGCGGGCTTGGACCGCTTCGAGGCGAGCTTCGCGAAGAGCTTGTTGCGCGCGAGTCCGACGCCGCAGTTGAGGTGCAGTTCGTCATCGATGCGCCCACGCAGCGCCCACGCGGCATCCACAGGTCGAGTCCCCAGTCGCCGCAACCCGCGCAGATCGGCGAACAACTCGTCGAGTCCGATGGCCTCGACCGTCGGCGTGAGGTCGGTGACGATCTCACGGAAGCGTCGCGAGTACTCCTCATACCGGTCGAAGCGCCCCGGCAGGATCACGAGGTCCGGGCAGCGCCGTCGCGCGAGCACACTTGGCATCCCACTTCGAACTCCGAATCGCCGCGCCTCGTAGCTGGCACTCGCGATCACACCGCGCTCGCCACCTCCTCCGACCGCGATCGCCCGCCCCGTGAGGGACGGATCGTCCAGGATCTCCACCGACGCGAAGAAGGCGTCGAGGTCGACGTGCAGGACGGGCGCCTCGTCAACCGTCGGCTGGTCAGCTGATGAGCTGGACACTGCGGAACGCTTCGCCGTAAGCGACGCCGACGGGTCGGCCCGCCTGCTCCGCCCGACCGTAGACGACCTCGCGGATCTCTTCGGCGTCCCCACCGAGCTGGGAGGCGTGCGCGAGCACCGCCGCCGCCTTGCGGTCGATCGTGCGCGAGATGTCAACGACCACGTCCGGCTCCTGGGTGCCGCTCAGAAGCAAGTGACGTACCTGGTGGGCCGCGCCGTACTCGGGGAAGTAGAGCGGCATCGCCGCGGCCGGGGCCACGGCGTCCAGCAGCGCCCAGCCCGTCTCACGGTGGTCGTGGTGGTTGACGTAGACCCCCGCGAAGAACGTGGCGGTCGGGTCGTGACCGACGACGACGTCGGGTCGAAGCGACCGGATGAGTCCCACCAGCTCGCCGCGCAGGACGGCGTCGTTCACGACGTCCCCGTCGGGGTGATCGAGGCCAACCACGGACGCCACGCCCAAGAGCGCGGCGGCTGACTCGAACTCCGAGCGCCGAACACCCCGCAGTGACTTGGCGTCGGTCTGGCCAGAGTGCGAACCCTTCGAACCATCACAGACGACGACCATGTGCACGGCGCAGCCCTCGCTCGCCCACTGGGCGAGTACCCCACCGGCCGCAACGTCAGCGTCATCGGGATGGGCGTAAACCGCGAGCGCGCACTGGGGTTGTAGGCGCAAGTTGCGCACGTCAGCTCCGCAGTTTTGGGGCGGTCGACTTAACGAGCATTCCGATCTCGCGCGCGAAATCCTCGGTGCCCTCGAAGCCCTTGTAGACCGAGGCGAAACGAACGTAGGCGACGTCGTCAATGGGTCGGATTGCGTCGAGGGTCGCACGTCCGATCTCCTCGCTCGACACGTCGCGGTTCAAGAGACGCATCGACTCCTCGACGCTCGCGGCGATCCCCACCATGACGCGCTCATCGACCGGCCGGTTCTTGCACGCGGCCCGGATCCCCATGAGAATCTTGGACTGATCGAAGGGCTCACGTTCCCCGGAACGTTTCACGACGACGAAGCCGACCTCCTCGATCCGCTCGAACGTCGTGTAGCGCTGACCGCATCCCGCGCACTCCCGCCGACGGCGAATCGCCACCCCGTCTTCGGCCAGCCGCGAATCGACGACGCGGTCGTCATCAGCCGAGCAGAAGGGGCATCGCATCCCCGCCACGATACACGCAAAATTCGTCAAATTATGGTATAAGGACGTGCTCACCCGGGACCACCACACTCGAGTGCAGTTCCCTGACGATCGCACGACGAGCCAGCGCGGGATCGAGCGGATTGGCGAGACGCGCTATCGAGTCAACGGTGTTACCCGCCTGGACGACGTAGACCATGCCCGAGGCGAGCGACGTGCCCGTCGCGAGATCAGTGGGCAGGCCCGTGCCCGTCGTGCCCCCGAAGGCGGGACCGGGCCACGCGAGGAGCACCAGTCCGACCGCCATCGCGACGCCGAGCAGCGCGCCCTGTCGCTGGCGGCGCCGGTGAGCCCGCGCGAGGCGGCGCCTCGTAACGTTGACGCCCGTACGCCACTCGATACTCGTCTCACCGACGAGCCGCAGATGGGGGGAAGCGGGTGGACGGAACTCGTACTCCGTCACTGCGAGTGCGGACACCGTTGCCTCCTTGCTAGACGAACACCTGTTCGTATCTTAGCGAACAGGTGTTCGTCTAGCAAGGGCCAGGTCACCAGCTCGTCGCTTGGACCGCGTCGCCAGCACTTTCCCTGATCGCACGGCCGACACGACCGAAGTCGCCCCAAGGACGGCGCCGCCGACCCGTACGCAGCGCGTCAGTGACCTCAACCAGGGTTCGCACCATGACAATTCGATGTGACCGCACCAGTCGGGCACACTCACGCGCGAGCTCGGCGTCGGGGTGGTCGGCGGAGTCGGTGACCTGGCCATCGCTCACCCACACGATCGGCTCCCCGGTCCTGCGGTGGGCGATCGCCCAACGAAGGACCGGCCCGTCCACGCCGTTGCCGACGTTGCCACTCGGTATCTCGGTGACGACGCCACCACGGTCGGCGAGCACCCACGCGTTGGGCGTCACGCCGCGATCGCCTGGTCGATGGCTGTAGCCGACGACGAGGGAATCTGGAGCACGACGGGCGAGGGTGGCGAGTGTCTCGCGATCAAGGTCCATCGAACCCGACTGGTCGACCACCACCACCCCACCGTGCCGACGTGACGGCGAGGCAAACGCCCGCCGCTGCTCGTCCGTGAGTAAGCGGCCGGGAAAGGCCAGGACGACGCCACTGACGGCCGCTCTCCGGTGACGAACCCCACCGGTTCGCGTCCGAACCGCCAGGGACGACTCGGCGAAGCGCAGGTCGGCGAAGTGCCCACTCGGTGGTCGTCGTGCGCCGGGCTGGAGGGAGCGCTTGAACCGACGGAGCGACTCGGCGTCGCCGGGCAACCGCACGTCACTCACAGACGTCACTAGCCGGGCCAAGGGGATCGTGTACTCGCCGTAACCCAGCGGCACCCCGTCGACGCGGGCCACTGTCGCACCCAATTCGTCCGCGCTGGCGTCGCGCACGAGCGCCTTCGCACGCGAGCCAACGGCCCGAAGCGGTGCCACCCACGTCGCGTCACCCCGACGGATCCCAGCCACGAATTCGCGTTCGGCGCCGGTCCCGAGGACTGCCAACAGGAAGCACGCGGCTTCGGGCCAGTTACCGCTTCGAGCGAGCCGCTCACCCCCGAGACGTTCACTACCGTCGCGTAGTTGGGCCGCGTCAAAGCCAAGCCGCGCGAGGATCGTGTTCACGCGCATCTCCTCCGCACACTCCAGGGCACGCGCCGGGATCTCCGCCACCTCGTCAATCCACTCGTGCCGGTGGGGACTCACTCGCACGTGGATCAGCTCATGGGCGCGCACCACACGCGCACGCTCGTCTCGCTCCCACGGCACGCGAAGCACGCGATGGCTGAGGTCGCAACTAGCGTCTCCGCGCCACGACGACCCTCGCTCGATACGCCACGACTCGCTCCCGAAACCGTCGTCGCGACCGGTCACGAGCTCGGGGAAGACATCGACGTCACTCATAGCGCCGCGACCCGCAAGGCGTCGAGCACGCCGCCCGCCTTGGCGTCGCCGAAGACCAAGTCGGCGGCCCGAGCCGCGCCGTAGTGCCGTCGCAGTCGGTCGAACGCGTAGAAGCTACGCAGCGAGATCCGACGAGACTCGTCGCCGAGCGATCCCGCGAGCGCCGGTCCTCGAAGATCCTCACTCAGACGCTCGACGGCGTCCAGGTGCGGACGGTCGACGCGCAGCCGTACCGCGAATCGATCGCGCAAGGCGGTCGGCAGTTCGTCGAGGTCCTCGACGTTGGTCGTCATGACGACGGAGAACTCGGGGCCCGGGGTCACCCACTCCCCCGTCTCAGGATTGCGCCACCGCGCGGAGTCCACCGAGTCGGTCATCGCGAGCAATGTGCTCAGGGCGTCGCCCGAGGCCCGGTCGACCTCGTCGACCACGAGTCGACCGCCGCGACCACCGTTTGCACCCCATGCCCGGATCGCCGGGCCTTCGTGCCAGCACCACGTTCCGTCGCCCGCCGGCATCCAGGTCCCGGTGATCTCGCCAGTCGTCAGGTCCTCGGTGCACACCAACCGTTCGGCTGGCCCGTACGCGACGCCTGCGTGCAACGCCGCGTAGGTCTTGCCCGTCCCCGGGGGACCGTACAGTACCAACCGGTCGATCCCCGCCGCCAGCACGTCGGCGACGTCACGCCAGCATTGGCCCAATTCTCGCTGCTCTTCGATGATCATTGCTCCACCTTTCCGGCGACCCAACGGTCGGCGGCGGTGACGCGATCACTGTGAACAATCGTGCGAGATCTTCTCCAGGACCGGCAGGGCGCGCTCGAGGAGCCGGCGCTCTGGCTCACTCAAAGCATCGAGCTGGGCACCAAGACCCGTGGCTCGCTCTTGTCGCAGCGCTTTGAGCGTCTCGCTACCCTTCTTGGTCAACGCGATCAGTGACGCTCGCTTATCGTCGGGGTCCGACGAGCGCATGACGAGGCCGGCCTCCTCGAGTGAAGCCACGACCCTCGTCGCGGCGGGCGCCCCCAACGATTCCTGAGTCGCGAGCGCGCTGATGCGCAGCGGTCCACGCTCGTCCACCGTGACCAGCGCCGAGAGCTGTGAGGGGGTCAGCCCCGCCGCGGCGTGCTGGCGAATCGTGCGCATCAGTCGACCGACGATCAGGTTGAGTCTGGCCGCGACCGTCACGCCGTCCTCGTCGCCGGTGAGCGGTTTCATCGCACGACGTCACTCTCAAGGGCGACCTCACCGGGCACGGCGCCACCGGCGATAGTCAGATCCTCCACGTGCTGATGCATCGACAGTTCGGGGACGTAGCGACGGCCCCGCAGAGCGGAGAACACCGCGCCGATTATGGCCATCGCGAAGGCCATGGTGAAGACGATGATCAGTCCGTGGTGGAACGGCGAGAGGATGAGGTTCGGGAAGAAGTGCTTACCCGTCAGGGTCGTCCACTGGGCGTTGGACACGTGCGCGACCGCTTGACTCCCGAGCAGGCTCTTGAGTGGGTTGAAGCCGAGGAACGACGAGAAGAGGCTACCGACAGCGGGAAGGTTCGCTACGGCGTGCGCCTGAGCTGCGGCGACGCCGTGCGCGGACAGTCCCTTGTACATGGCCGACGGCAGCGTGTTGGTGAGCCCCACAATCATCAGCGAGAAGAACACCCCGATGGACAGCACCATGCCCGAGTTCATGAACGCCGCCTGGATGCCCGCCGCGCCACCGCGTTCATTCGGAGCCACGCTGTTCATGATTGCCGTCGAGTTAGGCGCCGAGAACATCCCGCCGCCCAGGCCGTTCAGCCCTACCAATAACGCGAAGTCCACGTAATGGAAATTCGTGGGGAGCATCAAGAGCCCGATGAAGCTAAAGGCGAAAAGCAGCAGGCCCGTCGTCGACAGGATCCGAGCCCCGTGACGGTCCGAGAGATAACCCGATACGGGCCCGGCGATGAGGAAGCCGAGGGTCAGGGGCAGCAGGTAGATACCCGCCCACAGTGGCGTCGAGGCGTAGCTGTAGCCGTGCAGCGGCAACCAGATTCCCTGGAGCCAGATGATGAGCATGAACTGCAGGCCCCCTCGGGCAATCGCCGAGAGTAGTCCGGCGACGCTACCGGTGAAGAATGCCCGGATCTTGAACAGCCGCAGGTTGAACATCGGCGACTCGACACGCATCTCGATGGCGAGGAAGATGGCGAGGAAGAGCACACCGACGATGAAGGCGGCCAGCACCCGCGGCGAGGTCCAACCCATGGAGCTCGTACCGTATGGCTGGATGCCGTAGACGATCGCGGCGAGCAGTGACGTCAGACCGATGGCGAACGTGGCGTTACCCCACCAGTCGATCGTGGCGTTCGCCCGTTCGCCGTTGTCGCGAAGGCTCACGTAACCCCAGATCGTGCCGAAGATGCCCACCGGCACCGAGACCCAGAAGACGAGTCGCCAGTCGCCGATCGAGAGCAGACCACCGAGGATGAGGCCGACGAACGATCC
>JAKBGV010000065.1 GCA_021837305.1 Actinomycetes bacterium | reverse complement strand
TGACGCGATCCACACCGGTATCGCCGGTCGCACCGGGTGGGCGATGATCTTGAGCGGCTTGCCCAGGCCCGTCCCCTGCTCCGGCGGCAGGGGCAGGGTGAAGTACTTGCCCTGATGTTCGAGGGGCGCCTCGCGGCGCCACACGTCGCGACAGATCGACACGATCTCTCGGGTACGCCCGAGCGGGTTGACGTAGGGCACCCCGTGGAAGCCTTCGATGACCTGGGGGCCCGAGGCACCGAGTCCGAGGTGGAACCGCCCGTCCGAGAGCGCGTCGATACCCGCCGCCGTCATCGCGATCAGGGTCGGCGTGCGCGTGTAGATCGGCAAGATCGCCGCGCCGATCTCGACGCGTTCGGTGAGCGCCGCCAGGTAGCCCATCAGCGACGGGCTGTCGAACCCGTAAGCCTCGGCGACCCAGACGAGGTCCAGTCCCGCCCGCTCCATCTCGGCCACGTCCGCGGCCGCCTGCTTGAACCCGCCCGCGTAACTGAGCATCGTAGAGATCTTCACGCTCGTCCCTTCACTCGAATCGTCAGCGTACCGGACTGTGACGCACTGGTCCGGGTTGCGTGTCCTACGCTGGTAGTGAGGGCGCCAAGGCTCTCACCGAGAGCAAAGGCTGGTGACAACGTGGTCACACGTCCCAATGAAGCACCCCCGCACGAATTCAATCCGTGGTTGCGCGTGGTATCGCTGATCGAGGAGGCCGGGCATCTGCTCGGGCTGCACGACGACATGATCACGAGGATCGTCACGCCCGAACGGATCCTCGAGGTCGCCGTGCCCGTGCGCATGGACGGCGGAGACGTGCGCATGTTCACGGGTTGGCGTATCCAACACGACACCTCGCGCGGCCCGGGCAAGGGGGGCATCCGCTTCCACCCGAGCGTGAACGCCGACGAGATCGCGGCGCTGAGCGCTGACATGTCGATCAAGTGCGCGGTGGTCAACATCCCCTACGGCGGGGCCAAGGGCGGCGTGCGCGTCGACCCGGCGACGCTCTCGCGCGCCGAGCTCGAGCGGCTCACCCGCCGCTACGCCTTCTCGATCGCGCCGATGATCGGACCCGACCGCGACATCCCGGCACCCGACATCAACACCGATTTCCAGGTGATGAGTTGGATCATGGACACGGTCTCGATGCTCCGCGGCCACAACACGCCCGGCGTCGTCACCGGCAAGCCACTCTCGATCGGCGGCAGTCTCGGCCACGCCGGGGCGACGTCACTGGGCGTGACCATCGTCACGACGGCGTTGCTCCAGCGCATGGGCCGCATGGCCAACGAACAGCGCGTCGTCATCCAGGGCTACGGCAAGGTCGGCGCCCCACTGGTCAAGTTGCTGAGCGACCGCGGTATGAAGGTCGTCGGCATCGCCGACGTGCGCGGTGCGATCCACGTGCCCGACGGGATCAACCCCTCGTCCCTCGCCGCGCACTTCGCCGAGGCCGGCACGGTGGTCGGCTACCCCGGCAGTGAGACGGTCCCCGCCGAGGACCTGTTCACGCTACCGAGTGACATCGCGATCCCCGCGGCACTCGGCGGTGTCATCACCGAACGTGTGGCTGAGACGATGAGCGCCTCGATCATGGTCGAGGCCGCCAACGGTCCTACGACGGGCGAGGGCGCGGCGATCCTCGCCAGCCGCAACGTGCCGGTGATCCCCGACGTCCTGGCGAACGCCGGTGGCGTGGTCGCCTCCTACTTCGAGTGGGCCCAGGACCTCCAGGGATTCATGTGGGAGCCGGAGCTCTTCCAACAGCGCCTCGAGAAGACCATGAGCGACGCCTTCAACCACATCTGGAAGCGCCACCAGGAGCTGAACGTGACGCTGCGCGAGACGGCGATCGCCGTCGGCGTGGAGCGAATCGCCGAGGCGACCGAGGTCCGGGGCCTGTTCCCCTGATTGACGAGCCACATTGGCATGCGACCAGCGGTCGCGCCATTTCTTGATTGCAACAGTGTTGAAATGCCCAGGACGCCGGCGACCGGCGTCCTGGGCATTTCAACTACTCCTCGATCCGATGCTCCGAGACAGAGCGGTCGGGGCGGGCCAAGCCCTCGTACAGCGCACCGGCGCCCACAATCACCACCATCACCAGTAGGGTCACCCAGCCGTAGTTGAAGAGCAAGCCGCGACCACTGGTGATCGAGCTCGGCCACACGATGTTGAGCAGCATCAAGAACAGATAACCCGCACCGCCGATGGCGACCGGGATCCCCCAGCGCCCGAGCGTGAATGAACCACTCGGCTTCCAGCCGCGTCGCCGGGCGATCAGCGCACCGAGCACCGTCAAGAAGAACGATAGGTAGATACCCGAGGTCGCGAAAGACACCAGCGCAAAGAGCGCGTTGATGTGGGCCGGGTAGTCAAACCACAGGATGTGATAGTTCCGTGACGGATTCACGAGTACCAGCAGCAAGAACGCAAAGGGGACGATCGTGCCAACGATGATCGCGTTGGTCGGCGTCTTGTGACGCGCTGACACCTTCTTTAACTTGGAACTTGCCGGCACGGCACCATCGCGAGCCAGCGCAAACGCGACTCGGGCGCCGGCGCCTTGCACGGCCGTGCCGCAACTGAAGAAGGCGATGATCACCATGACGAGGAAGAAGTCCTGAAGCCAACTCGGCAGGGCCGCGAGTATCACGGGCACTCCGCCGGTGACGATGGACCCGATGCCCGACTTCGGCGTCGCGAGCAAGAGACCGAGTACGAGCACGAAGGACGCGATACCACCGTAGAGCAGCGCGTTGCGCATCGCCTTGGGGACCTGGCGCTGGGCGTCGACCGTTTCCTCGGATATATCGCCCGCGGACTCGAAGCCAAAGAAGATGTAGACGTTGGCGAGGACCGCGACGAGTGCGGCGCCCGTCCACCAATGGCCAATGAAGTTGACGCCAAATGGATTGTGCGCCACGTGCTCGACCCCTTGGGTCGTGAACGTGAATCCGAATCCCTGGTGAAAGCCGTGGATGGCCAGTGCGATAAACACGCCGAAGGTGCCGATCGTCTCGACGTACACACCGAAGCGTGCGACGCGGCCCATGATCTTGGCCCCGATCGAGTTCAGCAGCGCCGACAGCACGATGATCGCACCCGCAACGGCAAAGATCGTCACGTGGTCGGATGGATTGAGGTGTGTCTTGAACCAGATATTGGAAAGATCGGTTACGTAACTCACTGCACCGGAGTCAACGGACGCCACGGTCGCCAGCAGGGCGAATCCGTAAATCCACCCAACGAACCACCCGTAACGCGGTCCAACGTTGTACTTGCCGTATTGATAGAGCGCCCCAGAGAGTGGGTATTCGCTCGCCAGTTCACCGAAGGTCAGTGCGACGAGGGTCATGAGGCCGACGACGATTGGGATGGTCCAGATATACCGAGGGCCTCCAGCGCCGAGTCCGATCACGTAGAGCGAATAGATCCCCACCATCGGACTCAGGTAACTAAACGCCACGGAGAAGTTGTCGAAGAGAGACAACACCCTCGACAGTTCCTGGCGATAGCCGAGAGCGGAAAGCCGTGAATCCTCCCGCGCCTCTTCAGTGACTGCCATACGCATCCCCCATTTCCGTGTTGGTCAGATTTGGAAGAAGACATTACCGACGATTGGCCGCGTGACCAGTCATCCTTTACCCCATTCGCCATTGTTGAAGTGGCCTAACCACTACTTTTCTCAGTCCGCGTCCTGGGCGGGTCGACCCACGTCCGATCGGCGGCCTGGGCGAGGTCGACGTGAACGAATCACGTGCGCACGCCACCCGCCCCGCCTTGCGGCCGCAAACAGTAGTGAATTCCAACGGTTATCGTGAAATCGCGTTGGACGATGTCCAGCGCAGCACCTTCCCGGCAATGAACGGAGCACGAGATGAGCACGTTGGCTACTGGATCCGATGTATCCGATGGGACCGGAACCGCTCGCAGGCCCTTCCCCGCCCGAGGACAGACGGCGGCAGCAGTATTCGCCGACCTCTTCGAACGTAAGACCCTTGACGCCGACTGGCAACGCGGTCGCACCTTCAACCTCGTCTACCCGACTGGCCGGGCTGACGTCGACCGGGTCCTCACCGAGGCCAACAACGCCTACCTGTTCGAGAACGCGCTCAACCCCGCGCGCTTCCCCAGCCTCGGTACCATGCAGGCCGAGGTGCTCGAGATGGTCTCGTCGCTCGTCAACGCGCCACCGAACGCCGGTGCGGGCTTCTCCGCCGGCGGCACCGAGTCGATCCTGCTGTCGGTCTTGGTCAGCCGCGAGCGCGGACGCGTCGAACGCGGGATCACCGACCCCAACATCGTCTTTCCCTCCTCGGCCCACCCCGCCTTCGCCAAGGCGGCCTTCTACCTCGGTCTCGAGGCGCGCGCGACCCCCCTCACGGACGGGTTCACCGCCGACGTCGACGGGCTTTTCGAGCGGGTCGACGAGAACACGGTCTTGATCGTGGGCTCGGCCTACGGCTTCCCCCACGGTGTGATCGACCCCATCGAGGAGCTCTCGAACCGGGCTCTCGCCCTCGGGATCCCGTTCCACTCCGACACCTGCATCGGCAGCTTCGTCCTACCCTTCATGGAACGCCTCGGCTACGAGATCCCGCCCTACGACTTCCGCCTGCCTGGTGTCACCCAGATGTCCTGTGACATCCACAAGTACGGCTACGTGACCAAGGGCGCGTCGGTGATCGTCTACCGCGACGCCGACTGGCTCAGTCACCAGATCTTCGACTACGACGTATGGCCGCCGGGGCGCTACCGCAACGCCTCGGTCGCGGGCGCCCGGGCGGCGAGCCCGGTGGCGGCGTCCTGGGCGCTGCTCAACTACCTGGGTGTTGACGGCTACACCGAGATCATGCGCGACCTGCTCGAGACGACACGCCGGTTTCGCGACGGGGTGAGCGCCCTGCCCGGCCTGTCGATCCTGGGTGCCTCGATCGGCCCACTGCTGTCCTTCACCTCGACGCGCGACGACATCTTCGCCGTCGCCGACGTGATGGACGCACGCGGCTGGCACCTCAACCGCGTGCACAACCCCTCGGGCGTGCAGATGATGATCGCGCCGATCCACGGCGCCCACGTCGAGGAGTTCCTCGGCGACCTCGCAGAGGCGGTCGAGCACCACGGCACGGCCCGTTCGACGATGGTCGGCTACACCTGATCGGTGCCGCCCCGAGACGCCGGTACGCTCGAGGGCATGACCTCGACGATGACGCCGCCGAGCCTCGTGCTGGTGCGCCACGGGGAGACCACCTGGAACCACGACCACCTCGTCCAGGGTCACTGTGACGACGCACAGCTCACCGAGCGCGGCGTCGCCCAGGCCCACGAGGCGGCTTTGACCCTGCGCGCGTACGGCATCGACGTCGTCGTCTCGAGCGACCTACGCCGCGCGCAGCACACCGCGACAATCATCGCGAACGGTCGCGGACTCGAGGTCGTGACCACGCCCACCCTGCGCGAGCGCGCCTACGGCGTCTACGAGGGTGGGCTCTTCGCGGACCTCCCGGTGTCGGTCGCCGGCTTTGACGGCGAGGTCGTCGTCGACGCCGACGCGCGACCACCGGGTGGCGAGTCGCTCAACGACCTCTACCTACGAGCCGCACGATGGCTCGCCCAGCTGCGTCTCGACTTCGCCGGCGCGCGAGTGCTCGCGGTCACCCACGGCGGGACGCTGCGAGCCATCCGCGCGGCCTGCGCAGCGACCCCGATCGCAACGACCTCGTGGTATCCGGTGGACAACGCCAGCGTGTGGACGACTGATCTCAACGGCGACCCGCTGGGTTAGAACGTGGCTCGTCGTCCGCCAGGGCGAATGGCGGACGACGAGCCACCGAGTCCAGCACACCGACCCGGTCGGGCGATGTGGCGATGCGTGACCCGTCGGTGAGGTCAATACATCATGCGCGGATCGGTGTAGTGCTTGAACTCGATCAGGTTCGCCGAGGGGTCCTCCACGACGAAGGTCCGGTGGGCCTCGACACGCCCCTCGAAACGCACACTCATCGGCGCGAAGAAGGGAACGTCGCGTTGTTGACAGAGTCGGTGGAGCCGCTCGAAGTCACCGCCCTTGCGAAACGTCACGCCGAAGTGATGCGGGTAGAGTGAGCGACCGGGGTTCGCCGGCTCGGGCGGGCTCACCGTGCGGTGGCACACGAGCTGGTCACCGAAGAAGTCGAGCGTGACGCGGTCGTCGTAGCGACGCGCGAGCTTGCACCCGAGCGACGCGACGTAGAATGCGACCGCCGCGTCCAGGTCATAGGCCGGAATCGCTAGGTGAAAGACGTCGCGGCTCTCTCTCATCGTCGCTCCTGGTAGGACCGTTCTATGTCGGACTCGAAGGACAGCAGCGTCTCACTGCGCAGCCCGAGTCGCACCGTCTCCAGGCCGATGATGTCGGTCGTGGCGATGTTGCCCAGGTTGACGTTGGGGCCGATCCGGGTGACGAAGTAACCCTGCAACTCGAGGTTGGGCGCCTCGAACAACAACCGGTCCACGCTGATCGGGCTGGCGAGGATCTCCTCGATCAACCCGAAGCGCAACTCCCCGTTCGGCCGACAGATCCCACCCTGGCCGCTCTCACGGGTCTCCAAGGTCACGAGCACCGCCCCGGCGTCGAGGTCGGCCTGGATGTAGCCGATCCACTTGTGCGGCGCCATATTCTCGGACTTCACCTGGTCCTTGGAACCGACCTCGGAGATGACCGAGAAGTCCTTCGCCAGTTCGGCGACGTAGTCGGCCTTGGCCGCGTCGTTAAGGTCGATGGTGCCGTTTGAGACCTCGACGAACGTACACCCGTAGGAACGGCACATGGTGCGGAACTCGTCGAATCGGCCCTGGAGGACGTACTTCTCGAACAGCGTGCCACCGAAGTAGAAGTCCACGCCCTCGCTGCGCAAGGCGGTGATCTTGTCGCGGACGTTGCGATCGACGACCGAGGTTCCCCACCCGAACTTCACGAAGTCCAGGTAGTCGCTCGCCGCCGAGACGACATCGGCGAAGTAGTGCAGCGGCAATCCCTTGTCGATCGCCATGGTCAGCCCGAACTCACGGGGTTTACTCGACCGCTCCGGTAACGCTAGGTACTCTCGGCTCACGGGACTCGCCGCCCTGTCCACCCGCTCAATCAATGTCCATCACCGACCATCAGGTAAAACCCACCGTATCGACGTGACCGGGGAGTTCCCTGGGCGTTAGGTGAGAATTCCCTGTGAATCGGC
>JAKBGV010000064.1 GCA_021837305.1 Actinomycetes bacterium | reverse complement strand
GCGGTGACATCGACGAGGACACCTACGCGACCTACGACTCCTGGCCACTCGCCCAGCTCGCCGCCGGGGCCGGGCTCGCCGTCGTGGACGAGCTCACTCGACGTGGCGACGGCGTCGGCTTCGTCGCCGTTCGCCCCCCGGGTCACCACGCGCTGCCCGACCGTGCCATGGGATTCTGTCTGCTCAACAACGTCGCGGTCACCGCGGCCGCGCTGCGCGCGGCCGGTGAGCGGGTACTCGTGCTCGACTGGGACGTACACCACGGCAACGGGACCCAGTCGATCTTCTGGAACGACCCCGACGTGCTCTACGTCTCGAGCCATCAGTGGCCGCTCTTCCCCGGTAGCGGCGTACCGAGCGAGGTCGGCGGGCTCGCCGCCATCAACCGCATCGTCAACCTGCCCCTGCCGGCCGGCGCGACCGGGGACGTCGTGGCGCGCGCCTTCGAAGAGGTCGCGGGTCCGGTCATCGACGAGTTCGCCCCGACCTGGGTCCTCGTCTCGGCGGGCTTCGACGGTCATCGCGACGACCCGATGGCCGACTTCGCCCTCTCGAGCGGTGACTTCGCCCACCTCGCCACGTGGGCGGCGGGCCTCGCCCCGGCGCCCGGGCGCCTCGCCGTCTTCCTCGAGGGCGGCTACGACCTCGGGGCGCTACGCCACTCGGTGCACGCCACCCTGAGCGCGGTGCTCGGCGGCCCGAACGCGAACGAGGCGCCCACGAACGGTGGACCGGGCACCGACCAGATCGGACGGACCCTGCGCGAGCGCGCGTCGACCCTGACCCTGGTCGCGGCCCAGCGCGACGCCGAGGAGGCATCGTGAGCATCTATCCACGCACCATCGCCGTTGGTTTCGACGGCTCCTCGGACGCGGTCTCGGCCTGCGCGTGGGCGATGGCGACGGGACGGCGCCTCGAGGCCCACCTCGTGCTCGTGTACGCGCGGGGCCTGCTCGACCGGTTTGAGCGTCGTGACCCGCGGGGCCTCTACGGCGACGTCGTGAGCGAACTCGCCACCCGCCACGCCTTCAACCAGACGCGCTTGAGCTGGCACGCGGCTGACGGCGACGCCTGCTCGGTGCTGCTGCGCTGCGCGGAGGCGCCCGTCTTCGCGGACCTGGTGGTCGTGGGCTCGCGGGGACGTGACGAGCACGCGGGGATGCTGATCGGCAGCACGAGCCTCCAACTCGCCGAGCGAAGCCCTATCCCGGTCGTCATCGTGCCGAGCACGACGAGCGAGTACCACGAACCTTAAGTAAAGGCCCGACCCCGCACGAGTCGCCGTCGAGCGTCGTGCAGCACCAGGTTGAGCGGGAACTCGCGCAAGAACCGCGGCAGCACACGGTTGATGGCGACCGCGACGCGAAGCGTCGCGTGAAAGAGTCGTTCGCGCGACGGGTTCCACGCGAGGCCGAGCTCGCCACGGAAGGGTTCGGACAAGAACCCCGCCGTGATCACCCGGTGCAGCGGCCCGAGGAACACGGCCACGGGCCGCGGCAGGAACGACAGCGACGCGATGCCCCAGAGGTAGTCCCGGGTGAGGTCGTCCATCGCGACGAGCGTGGTGGCCCTCGCCCAGTAGTCCTCGAAGGCCGCCCGGTCCGCCGGCCAGCTCGTCGGCGCCACCTGGAGCGTCGTCGCGAAGCGCGCACAGCGCCCGTAGAGCTCGTCGAGCAGCGCCGGTGACGCGTCGGGGTCGACGAGGCGAATCGCGTCGAGCGCGCCGCGGTACATGCACGCGGCCACCCAGAGCTGCAGTTCGGGGTCGGCGGCGTTGTAGGCGACGGGCTCGTCGGGCGCCGAGCGAACCATCCGATGCTGGCGCGCGACCTCGCGGCGAAGCGCCACACGCTCCTCGTCGGTGCCGAGCAGGCTCACGACGACGTAGCCGAGGGTCGTGCGCGTGCGCTTGAAGGGGTGGACGGTCAGCGCGCCGCTTCTCACCGTGCTTCTCGCCACGGCGTGGCCGATCGGCAGGCGGGCGAGCTGCATCACGACGTTCGCGCCCGCCGGCAACAGGCCGAGCGCGTTCATGATGTCACGGCGCAGGGCAGGTGACGGATCGCCCGCCAACCCGGGAATGTCCTCGATCACGACGTCCTCCCACCTCCAGTGTAGGAAGCGGGCTCCCGGGTCACGAGTGCTGTAACACCCGTTACAATCGAGTCATGTCGTCACCGACCGCCCCGAACCCCTCGAGCGAGCCGTTGGCGCGCGGGGTGGGCTTTCGGCTCAGTCGAATCAGTCGCACGCTGCGTAGTCAGTGGGCCGAGGAGCTCAGCGACCTCGAACTCAGCCCACCGGAGGCCGCCGTCCTGCGGGGCCTCGCCGAGCACCCCGGCTGCGCGCTGCGCGAACTCGCCCGGCTCCTCGCGAGTGACCCGATGAGCGCCAAGCGCTGCGTCGACGGCCTCGAGCGACGCGGACTCATCGTGAGCGGTCACCGCGGCAACGACCGACGACCGCGCACGCTCACCGTGACCGACGAGGGCCTCGCACTGGTCGCCGAGCTCAACACGCGCATGCGGCGTCGCGAAGGACGCCTCGCGGGTCTGCTCTCGATGGACGAGCGCGACGCCTTCGAGCGGGCGCTGAGCAACTTCGAACACGAACTGGACATCGACCAACCCCGATCAACGAAAGAGATCCTGTGAACACCCCGTCACCCGAACACGCCCGTCACGACCACCACCGACACAGTCGCGCCGAGGTCGGCGCCACCTGGGACGAGCGCTACCGCACGACCGGCTGGGCCGCGGACCCCGACGAGGAACTCGTCGAACTGGTCAGTCCCCTCGAGCCGCGCGTAGCGCTCGACCTCGGCTGTGGGACCGGGCGCAACAGTGTCTGGCTCGCCACGAGGGGCTGGCGAGTGACCGGCGTCGACGCCTCGACCGTGGGTCTCGACCACCTGCGCGAACGCGCCGACGAACTCGGGCTCGAGGCCCCGACCACCATCGAGGCGGACCTCACCACCTACGAGGCCCCGGCGCAGGCCTTCGACCTCGTGGTGGTCGCGAACATCCACCTCGACCCGAGCGAGCGCGACGGCCTCTTTGCGCGCGCGAAGCGCGCGCTGCGCCCGGGCGGCCACCTCTACGTGATCGGTCACCACCTCGACGCGCTCGGCCTGTCGGGTCCGCCCGACCCCGCGCGGCTCTACACCGAGGACATCCTGCGCGACGCGTTCGACGACCTCATCATCGAACGACTCGAGCGCTTCGAGCGCCGACTCGAGGACGGGGGCAGTCAGCCAGTCGTGGACGTGCTGCTGTGGGCGACCACGGCACCGGCGGTCGTCCGATGAGCGCCGTCAGCACCCACGAGCGCCACCGCCTGGCCCTCGTGGTGATCGCCGCGGCCCAGCTCATGGTCATGCTCGACATGACCATCGTGAACGTCGCGCTGCCCACGATCCAGCGCGACCTGCACTTCTCGACGACCAACCTGACGTGGGTGATCGACGCCTACGTGCTGGTCTTTGGCGGACTGCTGCTGCTTGGCGGGCGAACCGGGGACATCTTTGGACGTCGGCGCATGTTCACGATCGGCATCGCCCTCTTCGCGGGCGCCTCGCTGCTCGGGGGCGTCGCCACCTCCCAGGGCTGGCTGATCGCGGCGCGCGCGCTGCAGGGCATCGGCGCGGCCATCGCGTCGCCGACGGCGCTCGCCCTCGTCGCCACCACCTTCGACGAGGGCGCCGAACGCCACCGCGCCATGGCCGTCTACGCCGCGATGACCGGCGCCGGCGGCGCGCTCGGCCTCGTGCTCGGGGGCCTGCTCGTCGAGACCGCCTCGTGGCGCTGGGTCTTCTTCGTGAACGTGCCCATCGGCGCTTCGCTGTTACTCCTCGCCCCGATCGTGCTACCCAAGGTCGACGGCCACGGCGGACGACTCGACGTGCCCGGTGCGCTCGCGGTCTCGGGGGGCATGGCGGCGCTCGTCTACGGCCTGATCCGCGCGCCGGGCTCGGGGTGGACCGACCGCTACACCCTGCTCGCCTTCGCGATCGGCATCGTCCTGCTGATCACCTTCGCCGTGATCGAGACGCGCAGCCGCGAGGCGCTCATCCCCCCGCGGTTCCTGCGCGACCGTAACCGGGCCGGGGGCTTCGCGGTCATCTTGCTGCTCGGTGGGGCGATGTTGTCCCTGCTCTACTTCCTCACCCAGTTCCTCCAGGAGCAGCTCCACTACAGCTCCCTCGTCACCGGGGTCGCCTACCTGCCGATCCCCTTCATGGTCGCCTCGAGCAGTCTCGTCGTCTCGCGGATCATCAAGCACGTCGGCACGCGACCCTTCATCGTCGCCGGTCCGCTCGTCGCGGCGATCGGGATCTTCTGGGCCTCCTACATCACGGCTACGTCCTCCTACTGGCACGTCTTCGGTCCCCTCGTCGTGACGGGACTCGGCATGGGGCTCACCATGGTACCGGTCACCGTCAACGCGGTGAGCGGCGTGAAGAACCACGAGCAGGGCCTCGCGTCCTCGCTGCTCAACACGGCCCAGCAGGTCGGGGGCTCGCTCGGACTCGCGGTGCTCGTGACCATCGCCGCCACGGCGGTCAAGCACTCCCTGCAGTCGAGCGCGGCCGCGCTTCGCGGTGCGGCGACCTCGCCGGCGGCGATCGCCGCCGCCCAGCGCGCGGCCGTGCACGGCTACCAGTCGGCGGTGCGAGTGGGCTCGCTCGGTGCCCTGCTGGCCTTCGTGCTGGCGGCGTTGATCGTTCGACCCAAAGCCGCCGCAACACCCGTCGTCGAGGCCGTCGTCGTGCTCGACTAATCGGGCACGAAGAACTCCGAACGGTCTCGTGACACGGTGTTGGCGTTAACACGACACCATTCGCTCGCCACGCGCCTGAGGGCCGCACCCCCCTTCGCGCACTGTACTTACGTTATACTACAGATAAATTCTAATTCGACGTATTTTATAGGAGTTCACGTGTCGAAAAAGTCGATCGCAGTTTCACGCGCCGCCCAGGACGCGTTACGGGTATTGGGCAATCAGGTCAGGCTTGGTCGACACGCGCGAGGCTGGACCATAACCGAATTGGCCGCGCGGCTCGGCGTGAACCCGCGCACCGTGTCGTCGCTCGAGACAGGATCACCGTCGGTGTCGATCGGCACCGTGTTCAACGCGGCACTACTTGTGGGGGTCGAACTCTTCGGTCTGAGCGGTCCCGAACTAGCCCGTGCCCGTCGGGTCGGCGAGGAGACGTTGGCGTTGCTACCCGAGAGAGTTCGCAAACCCGTACGCGCGGAGAGCGTAGATGATTTCGCCTTCTGACGTTTTCGTCTGGGCCTGGCTGCCCGATGCCACCAGTCCCGTCGTGGCGGGCCGGATCCAACCAAGCGCTCACGGATACCGGTTCGCTTATGGCGAGAGCTATCTGGCCCGGCCGGGGGCAATCAGCCTGTTTACGCCCGAATTACCGCTTGCGCGAGGCTGGATCGACCCACCCGATGGCATGGACATGGCTGGCTGCCTTTGGGACGCTAGTCCAGACTCCTGGGGGCAACGGGTGATCATCGCTCGACTGACCGGACTCTTTGGCGCAGCGGCCGACACCGTCGAGGTCGACAAGACAACGTTTCTCCTCGAATCGGGCTCGAACCGAATTGGCGGCCTCGACTTTCAGTCCAGCGCCACCCACTACGAACCGCGGGCAGAGACAGCGACCCTTGATGAGCTGCATGCAGCGGCGAACGCGCTCCAGGCCGGTGAACTTCACGGCGACCTCTTTCGAGCCTTGGTTGACGGGACCGCGGTCGGTGGTGCGCGTCCGAAGGTATTGATCACCGACCACGATGTCGAGTACATCGCCAAGTTCTCGCTCTCGAGCGATCCATATCCGATGGTCAAGGCCGAGGCCGTAGGCATGGAGCTCGCTCGTCGGGCAGGGATCGACGCCCCCCGTTCGAGGATCGTCACGTCACTCGGTCACGATGTGCTGCTCATCGAACGGTTCGACCGCCCCAGTCCTGGTCGACGGACCATGATGGTCTCGGGACTCACCCTGCTTGGATTCGGTGATTTCCTCGGCGCCCGATACTCCTCGTACCCGGAGATTCTCGACGTCCTGCGTCGTTGGGCGCGTTCTGGCAAGGATCTGGGACGAAGGTTGTTCGAGCGAATCGTCTTTAATGTCGCCATTGGGAACACGGATGATCACGCTCGCAACCACGCGGCGTTCTGGGACGGTCAACACCTCGAACTCACGCCGGCCTACGACCTTTGCCCGCAGCTTCGCTCCGGGGGCGAAGCAAACCAGGCGATGGACATCAGCCGGGCTGGCGCTCGCGCGAGCCGATTTCACACCTGTGTGAAGGCCGCCGCTGACTACGGATTAACTGCTGACGAGGCTCGCGACATCGTCGACCGTCAGGTCACGATCATCCGTGAGAATTGGGGGACGATCGCCGATATGTTCGAACTCACGGCAGTGGACCGCAACGTGTTGCTGCGTGGTCCCATTTTGAATGCCTACGCGTTCACGCAGTAGGTCGCGGCCCAACACGTCAACGGCGCTGACGAGATCGGACGGCGCCATTCGCGCCCCGATGGTTGGCGACATCACGGGGCCGTTCGCGAATATCGCCTGACCTAACGATCGTGGCTCCCCACAGCGCCACAGTCACGACACCAGTTGAACTCACGAGACCTACCCAGACCGGGCCGTGCGACGATGTCCGGGGCACGCTCGTTCCATACGTCGCGTCGGGCCCGGTCGGTAGGGTCTCAACTATGAGTCGAACCGACAGCCGCGGCGGGTCGACCACCACGGCGCCCCGTCGTCGGGTGGCCGGTGGCCTGGCGGTGCTCGTCGACACCCTGCGCATCGACCGCGGCCTCCTGGCCCCGGTCGTCGGTGCGATCACGGCGGTGCCCGTGATCACGGTCTTCGCGGTCGGGTTGGCCTTTGCCAACGTCACCGGCGCCATCGCCATGGCGATCGGCGCCCAGCTCATCGCCATCGTCTCGCTGATCGCCGCGCCCCGACTCTCGATCCCCCTCGCCCTCGTCGACGCCGGCGCCATGGGCGGCGCCGTCCTGCTCGGCATGTCCACGGTCACCGTGCCGTGGCTCCACGTGGGGCTGCTCGCGATCTGGTGCTTCGGCGCGGGACTCGTCGCCATCTTCGGCAAGGTGCCCGCCGCGATCGGCAACCAGTCGATCATCGCCTACGTGGTCTTCGGTCGATTCGCGGGGTCCATCCCGATCGCGCTGCACCTCGCCGGCTTCGTCGTCGTCGGTTGCGTCGTCGAGGTGACCGC
>JAKBGV010000063.1 GCA_021837305.1 Actinomycetes bacterium | reverse complement strand
GGCCCGTACGAGGGGCACGTACTTGACTGCAAAGAAGACCCATCGTGTCGTGCCCCCGACGGCCTGCTCCAGCCAGGTCGCCAACAGTCCGACGCTCTGGCGAAGACCGTTGCCGATGCGTCGGCGTGTTTCGCGAATGCCGACGGTGGCATTGTCGTCGTCGGCGTAGATGACAAAGCGACGGGTCGATCGGCTTTCGTTGGGACTCCCTGTGACACGTCGTGGCTACGGAACCGCATTCGCCAACTGATCAATGTCGAGGTTCTGGTCTCAGAAGTGAACGTTGAGGACAGCCGCATCGTCACTGTCACCGTCGAACCATCGTCGATACCAGTCGCTGATAGCTCGGGCAAGTATCGGAGCCGCCGGGGCCGCGACTGTCACGTCATGACCGGTGGCGAGCTCGGTCAGTTCTCGGTGAACCGGTCCGGGGCCGATTGGTCGTCAGCCCCGTCGTCTTCGACCGTCGCCGACATCGACCCGACGGCGATGGTGCAACTTCGTGCGTGGCTTCACCAGTCGGGCGAAGCTTCGCGGGTGGAACTAGCCAACCGTGACGACGGTGCACTACTCGACCAACTCGGATTAAGCACACCCGAAGGTCAACTCAACCGGGCGGGCGAACTCCTCGGTGTCAGGCTTCGTGGACGTGGCCCCCTCGTGGATTTCACGTTCAGGCCGGCCCCCGGTGCTGACGCGGTGGTGCGTATTGACCCGAGCGAAGTGCCACTCGCGGTCGTGCTCGCTGAGGTCGAGTCGGCGATCAATGATCGTAATCCCGTTTCCCTCTACTCGACCGGGCTTACCGTTGGCCAGTTTCGTGCGCTTCCTACATTGGCCCTCCGAGAGGCGTTGGTGAACGCGGTAGCCCACCGCGACTGGGCCGCGCCGGGTCCAATCCGCGTACAGCTGGAGGGGACGATGCTGACGGTCACGAATCCGGGTGGCTTCCTTCCTGGAATAACTACCGAGACGGTCATCACGGCTCCACCGCGTGCTCGTAATCCACGGTTAGCCAGGGCCTTGCGGGGGTTGCGTTTGGCAGAATCCGAAGGCATTGGTGTCGACCGGATGTACCGAGAGACGGTCCGTCAAGGTCTGCCCACCCCGGACATCGACGAGTTCCCCGATGGCAGGGGCGTGCGCTGCGTGCTCGTGGGTGGCCCGCCCGATGAGGCGGTCGTCGCCGTGGTTGGTGCCTTGTCCCAGCCAGCGGGTCAGGATGTCGACATCCTCTTATTGCTTCACCGGCTCTTGCGCGTTGCCACCGTCAACGCGACCCAACTCGCCCCAGTCATCCAAAAGTCGCGTGCGCAAGCGGCGGCGGCAATCGAACGGGCCGTGGACGCCGGACTCGTGGCCTCATCGAGTCAGGTCGGCTACTACGGACTGGCCAATGGCCCACGACACGTGCTCGCCAAGAAATTACCCTACCTGCGTAGAACGGAAGCGGACTACGCAAGAGTCATCGGCGATCTTCTAGGAGCGAGCGGCGAAATACGAGCACGAGATCTCATCGACGTCTGTGGGATAAAACCCGTTCGAGCGTCCCAAGTTCTCGCTCACGCCGTCGGCAGTGGCCTACTTGAGCGGCACGGCGAATTGGGCGCCGGTGTGTACTACACGCGAAAGGGCGATTCGGGGCAAATCGCGTGATCGAGGTGGTTGGCCGCGCGGACTGGACGTCGCCGTGACGGATCGCTGAATCGGCGTAGGCGGGAATGTTCTTAATTTCCAACGTCGATTTGTTCCAGCCCGTCGCGCAGCCAATCTCACATGAAGGGACGCTGTCCAATGACACAGGCATCATCACATGGAATCGGGCGTCGCTAACGATGAGCCGCGCGACACGATGAGTTCGACTCGCTACACCCCGAGCATCCGGGCGATGAGCATCTTCTGCACCTCGCTGGTGCCCTCGCCGATCTCGAGAATCTTCGAGTCCCGGTAGTGACGCGCGACCGGGCACTCGTTCATGAACCCGTAGCCGCCGTGGATCTGGGTGGCGTCGCGCGCGTTGTCCATGGCGGCGTTGCTCGCGACGAGCTTGGCGATGGCCGCCTCCTTCTTGAAGGGGCGTCCCGCGAGCATCCGCGCCGCGGCGTCGTAGTAGGTGCAGCGCGCGCTGTGGGCGCGCGCCTCCATCTCGGCGATCTTGAAGGCGATCGACTGGTTTCGCCCGATCGCGTGTCCGAAGGCCTCGCGCTCATTGGCGTAGGCGACGCTCTCATCGACGCACCCCTGGGCCGCGCCCACGGCCAATGCGGCGATGGCAATGCGGCCCTCGTCGAGGATCTGCAGGAAGTTGCTGTAGCCCCGGCCGCGCTCACCGAGCAGGTTCTCCTCGGGGACGCGCAGGTCGTCAAAAGAGAGCGGGTGGGTGTCCGAGGCGCGCCAGCCGACCTTGTCGTAGGCGGGCTCGACGGTGAATCCCGGTGTGGGGACCTCGACGAGGATCGAGCTTATGGCCTTTCGACCGTCGTCGGCGACGTCGGTCACCGCGGCGATGGTCACCAGCTTGGTCAGCTCGGTGCCCGAGTTGGTGATGAAGGCCTTGGACCCGTTGATCACCCACTGGCCGTCTTCGAGCCGCGCGGTCGTACGCGTGCCGCCGGCGTCACTACCCGCGCCGGGTTCGGTCAGCCCGAAGGCGCCGAGGGCCTCGCCTGAACTTAAGCGCGGCAGCCAGTACTGCTTCTGGGCCTCGTTGCCGAAGCGGTACACCGGCATCGCCCCGAGTGAGCACCCGGCCTCGAGGGTGATAGCGACGCTCTGGTCGATGCGGGCGAGCTCCTCGATGGCGAGGCACAGCGCGAAGTAGTCGCCGCCCATCCCGCCGTACTCCTCGGGGAAGGGCAGACCGAAGAGGCCCATCTCGCCCATCTTGCGAACCACCTCGTAGGGGAAGGTCTTAGTCGCGTCGTGGTGACGCGCCACGGGGGCGACCACGTTGGTGGCGAAGTCCCGCACGGTCTGGCGCAGGTGCTCCAGTTCGGTACTCAGTCCGTAGTCAGCCATCTCACCTCTCCATTCCGCGGGTTGGTCGTCAGTCACCCCTCGAGACTCGCCGCGAGCGCCGTCACGGTGCGCGACGGGCTCGGTCGCCCGAGCCGCTCGGCCATCCACAGGCTCGTGCGGCACAGCGATTCGAGGTCGACGCCGGTCTCGATGCCGAGTCCCTGCAGGTGCCACACTAGGTCCTCGGTCGCGAGGTTCCCGGTGGCCGAGCCAGCGTAGGGACACCCGCCGAGCCCGCCGGCCGAGGCGTCAACGGTCGTCACGCCGTGTTGCAGCGCGCACAGCGTGTTGGCGAGCGCCTGGCCGTAGGTGTCGTGGAAGTGGACGGCGAGCCGATCGGGTCCCACGCCCCGGCGCCTGAGCTCGTCGAGCAGTGCGACCACCTGGCCCGGGGTCGCGACGCCGATGGTGTCGCCGAGGGATACCTCGCCACAACCCATCGCGACGAGCCGCTCGACGACGTCGGCGACCGCGGCCGGTTGGACGTCGCCTTCCCAGGGGTCACCGAAGCACATCGACACGTAGCCGCGCACCGCGAGGCCCGCGTCGAGCGCGCGCGCGGCGACGTCGGTGAAGATCGCGAGTGACTCCTCGCGCGACCGGTTCAGGTTGCGTTGGGCGAAGGTCTCGGTGGCGCTCGCGAAGACCGCGATCTCGCGAACCCCGCTCGACAACGCCCGGTCGAGGCCGCGCTGGTTGGGCACGAGCACGGGGTAGCGGCCATCGAGCTCGCCGAGCCCGGCGAGGAGCACCTCGGCGTCGGCCAGTTGGGGGATCCACGACGGCGGTACGAAACTCGTCAGCTCCACCGCGCGCAGGCCACTCGCGATGAGACGATGGATGAACTCGATCTTGGTCGCGACGTCAACCACCACGGACTCGTTCTGGAGCCCGTCACGTGCGCCCACCTCGTAGATCGACACCCGATCAGGGAGTCCGTCGAGCGTGGCCACCTGTGGCGTCCTCATCGTTCCCGCACCCTTCGCTCACCCGGTGGCCCGGTCCACCAGGTATTGGTCTACACCCGCGCCGCGGTGCGTCGTCGCGCCAGGTCACCTGAGAGGGCCCCCGGTGCCGCCCTAGTCACCGCGGCATCACCGTTTAGGCTTTCTCACTATGGCAACGCGTCGCATGGCACAGTTCGTCACGTCGTTGGTCGTCCTGATCAGTCTCGTGGGCATTGCGACCGCCGTGTCCGCCGGCGCCGCGAGCACCACGGTTCCCGCCACGTCGGTGGGCTACGACGTCAGCTTCCCCCAGTGCGGCGGGAACCTGCCCACCGGGATCGGCTTCGGCGTGGTCGGCGTGAACGACGGGCGACCGCTCACCGTCAACCCCTGCCTCTCGACGGAGATCCAGTGGGCGGCGTCGGGGAACGGCACGACGCCCCAGTTCTACGTGAACACCGCTAACCCGGGCCCCTCCAACAATCCGGCGTGGCCCACGACCCAGACCATCCCGCAGGTCTGCACCGGCGCTGACTCGGTCGCCTGCTCCTATGACTACGGATGGAACGCGGGGAGCAGTTCGCTCGCCGCGGTGATCGCCGCGGAGACCAAACTGGGCTCCACCACTCCAGGTATGGCGGCGATCTCAGCGCCCTGGTGGCTCGACGTGGAGACCGGTAACTCGTGGCAGAGCATGTACACCGGCGCCGCGCCCACGGCGGCCGAGTTCGCCAACGACCAGGCGATGATCCAGGGTGAGCTCGACTTCCTCTCCGGTCGCGGGATCCACACGGTGGGCATCTATTCCACCTCGTATCAGTGGGGCGAGATCGTCGGCTCGACGGGCAAGACCTTCGCCGCCTACGACGCGTGGCTACCGGGTTACGCGTCACTCGCCGCCGCGCAGGTGGCCTGTTCCTACCCCGCGTTCACCGGCGGACGCACCGCGATGATCCAGTACTCGTCCAACGCCCTCGACGGCGATCTCATCTGTCCGCTCATCGCGACGCCGGGCGCGGCGTCAGTCACGGTAGCGTCCTCGTCGACCTACACCGACCAGCTCATCGTCGCCGGTGAACAGGCGCCGGTCACCTTCGTCCAGTCGACCGGCAGCCCCGCACTCGTCGTCTCATCAAGCGGCCTCGTCTCGACGAGCGGGCAACTCGCGCACGGGACCTACACCGCAACGGGCACGATGAGCACGAACGGCATCACCGGCGCCTTCGGCTTCACCCTGGATGTCGGTGAGCTCACGCAGGTGGCGCCGACGGCCAACGCCACCTCGGTGGGGTCCTCGGCGACCTTTACCGACCAGTTGAGCGTCACGGCAGTGGGCGGCACCGTCACCTACGCCCAGACCACGGGCAGCCCCTCACTCGTCGTCTCATCGACCGGACTCGTCTCGACGAGCGGGCAGCTCGCGCGTGGTACGTACGTGGCGCGCGGCACGACGAGCGATCCGAGTGGTGACGGCGGGACGTTCTTCTACCGACTGACGGTCGGGACCCTCACGTCGAATGCACCCGTGCGCGCGAGCGTGACTACGTTCGCGGCGACCTCGTTCACCCACCAGCTGAGCGTGTCCGGCGCGACCGGAACGGTCACGTTCACCCAGACGACCGGTTCGCCCTCGCTCGTCGTCTCACCCACGGGACTACTCAGCACGAGCGGGAGCCTGCCCGTTGGCTCGTACGTCGCACGCGGCACGACGAGCGACCCGAGCGGTGACGGCGGGACGTTCTTCTTCAACCTGCGTGTGACCCCCGTCGGCACCCTCACCCAGGCCTCGCCGACCGGCGCGACGGTGACCAGCGCGGTGGCGACGACCTTCACCGACCAGTTGAACGTGACGGGCGCCACGGGCGCGGTCACCTACGCCCAGACGAGTGCGACACCGGGCCTCGCCGTCTCGAGCGCGGGGCTCGTCACACCGACGGGCGCGCTCGCGGTGGGGACCTACAGCGTCGCGGGCACGACCATCGATACCGAGGGTGACGTCGGCACCTTCAACTTCACGCTCACCGTCGCCGCGCCGGCGACACTCGCCCAGACCGCCCCGATGACGGCCTCGGTCAACACGCTCGCCTCCAACGTCTACACCGACCAATTGGCCGTCTCCGGCGCGAACGGACAGGTCACCTTTACCCAGAGTTCGGGCGCACCGGCGATCGTCGTCTCGCCGAGTGGGGCTATTTCGACGAGCCGACCCCTCAAGCCCGGGACCTACACCGCAACGGGCACCACCGCCGACATCGCGGGCGACACGGGGGCATTCACGTACACCTTGACCGTCACGCCACCACCGACGATGGCGACGCGAGTCGTCGGCCACGCCGTCGCGGGTCATACGGTCACCCTCCAGATCCTCGGGCTCAGCCTCGTCGGCCGACCGACCGTGCGTAGCCACGCCGGCACGACGGCGTTCGTGACCCGCGACACGGGCACCGCACTGACGGTGCGAGTCTCCGTGGCGCCGAGGAGTCGCAACGGGGTCTTCGTGTTCACGATCACCTTCGCGAACGGCGCGGTCTCGCGAGTGCGCTACGTGCAGCGCTAACGAGGGTTCGCTCGGCGCTCGGCCACGGCGGCGGCGAACCACGCGGCCGAGGTCTTCGCAGAGCGCGCGAAGCTCGTCCGGTCCACCGCGACGAGCCCGAACTTCGGTGCGTAGCCGAGGACCCATTCGAAGTTGTCGAGCAGTGACCACTGGAAGTAGCCGCGAACGTCGACGCCGTCGCGGCGAGCTTCGTCGAGGTGGGTGAGGGCCTGGTCGAGGTAGCGGATCCGCTGGTCGTCGTCGTCGGTCCCGATGCCGTTCTCGGTGACGACGAGCGGCACGGGCGTGTACGCGGCCGCGCGGCGCAGCGTGTAGGCGACACTCTCGGGCCAGAAGGGGTAGCCCATCGCGGTGAGTTCGCCCTCGCCGCCCCAGACCAGGCCGTCGGGTCCGAAGCGGTGCTTCGTGTAGCACTGCACGCCGAGGAAGTCGTCCTCGGTGGTCGCGACGAGGTACCGGTCCTCCATCTGCTCGAGGTAGGCGGCGAGCGCGGCTTCAGCGCCGTCGACCGCCTCGTACTGTGCCATCGAGAGGGTCATGCCGATGGGGAAGTCGCCCGGCCCGGCGCTGAGTGCGTCGCGCATCGCGTGGTGGCACCGACGCAGTGTCTCGTTGACCGCGACGAAGCGGTCCCAGTCCGACACCTCGGGTGGGAACATCGAGGCCAGGTAGCCCATGGAGGCCACGATGTTGGGCTCATTGATCGTGCAGGCCATCGCGATCAGCTCGCCGAGGGCCTCGACGACCGTGGTGGCGTAGGCGCTCATCCAGGCCACGATGTCGGGGCTCTCGAAGCCGCCGGCGTCGGCGACCCAGAGCGGCAGCGTGAAGTGGTGCAGCGTTACCACCGGCGCCAGTCCGCGCGCGACGCAGGCGACGAGCAGGTCGCGGTAGTGCTCGAGCGCCTC
>JAKBGV010000062.1 GCA_021837305.1 Actinomycetes bacterium | reverse complement strand
AGGGCGTTGATCGCTCGGCTCACCGTGGCGATGGAGACGCCGGCGCGGGCGGCGACGTCGTAGATCGTCGCTGGCGAATCGACCATGTCTCCCCCTGACTGCGCTAGCACCGCGAATGTAACCGCTTACAGCGATGTAACCGCTTACAACGTAGTGACGCTACGGAGTCCTGTCAAGCCACTGCTTGGGGATTCTTTCACGAGCGCCGACGTTCGATTGCGTCCGCAGGCGCCGCGTCGATTCGTCAGGACTGACGCATCGAACCCTCACGGATGAAGCGCGCGTGCCAGGACAACGACTCCTCGAGCAGGTGTGGGGTGTGCTTACCCGAGGTCGCCGCACTCGCGCGGTCGAAGTAGTCCTGGAGCATCGGACGGTAGTCGGGGTGGGCACACTGGTCGATGATCTTCTGAGCGCGACGTCGCGGCGCGAGGCCGCGCAGGTCGGCGACGCCCTGCTCGGTGATGATCACGTGCACGTCGTGCTCAGTGTGGTCCACGTGGCTCACCATCGGCACGATCGAGGAGATCGCGCCGCCCTTGGCCGTCGAGGGCGTGAGGAACATCGCGATGTAGGCGTTGCGCGCGAAGTCGCCCGAACCGCCGATGCCGTTCATGATGCTCGTTCCCATGACGTGCGTTGAGTTGATGTTGCCGTAGATGTCGGCCTCGATCGCGCCGTTCATCGCGAGACAACCGAGTCGGCGGATGACCTCGGGGTGGTTGCTGATCTCCTGGGGCCGCAGGATGATCCGGTCGCGGTAGTCGACGATGTTCTCGTGCAGGTCTGCCGCGCCCTCCTCGCTCAGCGAGAATGCCGTCGCCGAGATCGACTCCATGGTGCCCGATTGCAAGAGCGCCAGCATGCCGTCCTGGATCACCTCGGTGTAGGCGGTGAGGGGACGGAACGGACCTCCGTCGAGTCCGCGCAGCACGGCGTTGGCGATGTTGCCGACCCCGGACTGTAGCGGCAGCAGCGCCGCGGGTAGACGGTCTCGCTTCACCTCGTGAGCGAGGAACTCCAAGAGGTGTTGGGCGATCAGCTGGGAGTTCTGGTCGACCGGCTTGAAGACGGTGTTGCGGTCCGGCGCGTTGGTCTCCACGACGGCCACGATCTTCTCGGGCGGGCAGTGCAGGTAGGGGACGCCGATGCGGTCTGAGGCCGAGACGATCTGGATGGGCTTGCGATGGGGCGGCAGCGCGGTGCCGTAGTAGACGTCGTGCATCCCCTCAAAGGCCGCGGGCTGCCAGGCGTTCACCTCGAGGATGACCCGGTCGGCCTGGTCGATCCACGTCTTGTTGTTGCCGACGGAGGACGACGGGATGAGCTCGCCCTCGGCGGTGACGCCGGCCACCTCGACCACGGCGACGTCGAGGTGCCCGAAGGCGCCCTCCCACACCATCTGGGCGACGTGGGAGAGGTGCAGGTCCAGGTAGTCCACCAGTCCCGCGTTGATCTTCGCGCGGCTGACCGGGTCCGACTGATAGGGCATGCGCAGGTCGATGGCGTCGACCGCCGCGAGCGCCCCGTCGAGTTCGGGGGCCGTCGACGCGCCGGTCCACACACTCACCGCGAAGCGGTCACCGCGGGCGGCGGCGTCCTCGACGCGACGCACCAGCGCGCCGGGCACCTCCTTCGGGTAACCCGCTCCCGTGAAGCCGCTCATGCCAACGTTGTCACCTGGTCGGATGAACTGGGCCGCCTCTTCAGGTGTCATAACCCGTTGTGCGATTGCTGCGTTCTGGATACGGGGCTGGTCCGGTGGGGTCACTTGGAGAGCCTAACGCCATGTGCCGGGCCCACTTTTCAGCCTCTTTGACCGGTCAACGGGCCTCGCGACACAAAGAAACCTCTCAATTTTCGGGTGAGTCCCGTGACCCGTTTCTCCCTATGGTGGGCACTCAACGGGGCGTGCATTCCAGTCACTAGACAAGTGGCGCATCATGACCCGTCAAGGGGGGAGTTATGGGAGTGTCGCACGAAGACGCGACGATATTCATGGAGCTCGTTCGCTGGACGACCGAACTCGAACTCAGCGCCGCGCTGGCCGAGATCTACGCCGACGATTTCGATCCCGCCGACGGCTCGGTCGAGAGTGAGGCCGTGCGCAAAGTCCTCATGTTCGGTGAGACGGCGGGCACCCTCGTCAAGCACAACGTGCTCGCCTGGGATCTGCTCAGCGACCTGTTCTGGGTCGAGGGAATGTGGGAAAAGGTGAGCGCGCACGCCCGATTCATCCGTGAGAAATACGGTGACCCACGCCTCTACGAGCACTTCGAGTCACTCGCCGCTCGCGCCACCGTCTGACGCCAGGCGTCGACCCGTACACGCCGGGTCAGGCCGGGCACCGACGAGAGGTCGTCGGTGCCCGGCACGTGGACGACGCGCTGACTACGTCAAGAGACCACATAGGAGGTGATTAGTGAGCCAGGTGCGCGACGAGTTGCGTTCGTCCAAGACCGCGATGGCGAACGTCTTCGCCAACCCCGCCCTGCGGCGGATCTTCCTCGCCTTTGGCGTCTCACTCATCGGTGACGGCGTCTTCTCGCTCAGCGCCGTGGTCTACGTCTACCGCAGCGGCGGCGCGACCGCGGTCGGCGTGCTCGCAGTCGCGCGCTACATCGCCATCGCGTCGGTGGCCCCTTTCACCTCGACATTGGCCGACCAGTACGACCGGCGACTCATCATGGTTGCCTCGGACCTGGTGCGACTCGTGCTCGTGACGATCGCCGCCGTACTCGTCGCCCTGCACGGCTCGAAGTGGTACGTCTACGTCCTCGTCGTGCTGGTGGGCATCGCGGGCACCGCCTTTCGCCCCTCGCAGGCCTCGATCCTGCCCAAGCTCGCGCGTAACCACGACGAGATCGCGGGCGCGAACGTCGTCTCAAGCACCATTGAGAGTGTCGGCTTCTTCGCCGGTCCCGCGTTGGCGGGCTTCATGCTCGCGGTGGCGAACGTGTCCATCGCCTTCTCCTTTGACGCGGCCACCTTCGTCTGGTCGGCGCTGCTCGTCTTCTCGATGCGCGCCCCGACCGACGCCGAGCGCTCGCCCGAGGTCATTGCCCTGCTCAGCCAGCCGCCCGACGCCGAGTCACGCGCCCAGAGCTTCCTCGCCCGGGCGATCCAGGGTTTCAGGTTGATCGGGCACGACCGCAACGTGCTGACTCTGGTCGTGCTCTACGTCTTGCAGTGCGTGGTTGCCGGTGCGTCAGCCGTCTTCACCGTGGCGATCGCCCTCAAGTTGCTGCACATCGGTAGTTCGGGGCTCGGCCTCATGGAGTCACTCCTCGGCATCGGTGGCCTCGTCGGCGGCTTCCTCGCGCTCATGCTCATGGAGCGGGCGCGACTCGCGACGGATTTCGCCCTCGGCGTGATCGTGTGGGCGGCGCCCCTCGTCATCATCGCCGTCGTGCCCACGCTCGGCGCGGCACTGCTCTCGATGTGGCTCATCGGCGCGGCCAATTCGGTCGTCGACGTGAACGCCATCACCATCCTCCAGCACATCGTGCCCAACGACAAGCTCGGTCGCGTGCTCGGTGCGCTCGAGGGCGGCGAGGTCGCGGGCATGGCCCTCGGGTCACTACTCATGACCGTGCTCATCCACTTGACCGGGCTTCGCACGGGTCTCGCCCTCATCGGCGTGTCGGTGACATTGGCGGTGCTGCCGGGACTACCCACCATGCGCCGGATCGACGAGACCGTGTTCGCCGCTGGCGTCGTGCACCCGCCGCCGGCGACTCGCCACCTGCACCACCTGCGCTGGCGCCACTCGCATTAGCCGTCGATCGCCGCCTTCGCGACCATGCCCGCGACCGTCGAACACGAGATATCTCGATCTCGACGGTGGCACTGCACACCAGAACCCGGACGCGTCCCTCGTCCCCACCCTGGGTCAACGTCGCGCCGCCCGAGACGACACCACGTTTCGCCCCTACACCTAGCATTGAGTTCTATTGACGGCGTCCGGCGACGCGGCCACGGAACGCCGGGCTCCGCGCAAGGGAGGCCCGATTGTTCGACGACCCGACACCGTGCAGCGCTGAGTCGACGTCACCGGCCCAATGGTGACTGCGCACGCCTGCGTGACGCCCCCGTGAGGCGGGACTATCGATCTGCGCGAGATTATCGGAGCGCGCCCAATGAATTCGCCCGAGCGCTCTTCGCGCCGCTACCCGGGCGTTATGACGCGTTGGCCGCAGTGTTGTCAATGGGTCAGGACCGCCGGTGGCGATCGGCGATGGTCGATCGGGTTGTCGGGTCCAACCCGGCCGTGATTCTGGACGTCGCGTGCGGGCCGTGCGGGGTCACAAAGCGTCTCGCCGGGGCGACGGCGGCCCACGTCGTCGGGCTGGACCTGAGCGAGGAGATGATCCGCGTGGGCCAGAGCAACGTCGAACGCGCCGGATTGAGCGAACGAATCTCGCTCGTGCTCGGCCGCGGTGAGCAACTACCGTTTGGCGACGGGACCTTCGACGCGCTCACCTTCACGTACCTGCTGCGCTACGTGAACGACCCCGTCGCGACGCTTCGCGAGCTCATCCGCGTCGTCAAACCCGGTGGCGCTATCGCCAGTCTCGAGTTCGCCGTTCCCAACTCGAGGGTTTGGCGCGTCGCTTGGTGGCTCTACACGAGGGGCGTGCTGCCGGTCGCCGGTTTCATCGCCGGCGGCAGGCCGTGGTGGATCGTCGGGCGATTCCTCGGACCAAGCATTTCACAGCACTACCGCAAGTACCCGGTCCCCTGGACCGTCGACGCGTGGCGGGCGGCGGGGATCGAGCGCGTCGAGTGCCGCTCGATGAGTCTGGGTGGCGGCCTCGTGATGTCGGGCTACCGGGCCGGTAGAGCGTGAGCGAGCGCGCCTCGACCCCGCCGCCCGAGGACGGTCCCGCCTTCTACGCCCAGCCGGGCTTCCTACACAGCACCCGCGTGCGCCAGTGGTGGACGGTCCTCCACCCGCCCTACACGGCGCTGCACCTCTCACTCGTGACCATCGGCGCCTGCCTGAGCGGACCGGTGAACGCGGTGAAGTTGGTGGCGACGCTCGGTGCCTTCTTCCTCGCCGTCGGCGTCGGCGCGCACGCCCTCGACGAGGTCAATGGCCGACCCCTCGGGACGACGATCCCCACCTCGCACCTGGTCGCTGCGGCGCTCGTCGGCCTGGGCGGCGCCGTCACGTTGGGGGTCATCGGCATGTTCGTCGTGAGCCCCTACCTCGGGGTCTTCATCGTCGTCGGGGTCTTGCTCGCCCTCGGGTACAACTTGGAGCTCTTCGGCGGACGCCTGCACACGCCCCTGGTGCTGATCCTTGCGTGGGGAGCGTTCCCGATCCTCACGGCGTACTTCGCCCAACACGACGCGCTCACCATCGCCGCCCTCGTCGCAGCGGTCTTCGGCGCGCTCGTCACGAAGATCCAGCAGATCCTCTCGACACCCGCTCGCGACCTGCGACGACGGGTCCGTTCGGTTGAGGGCGTGCTCGTGCGCCACGACGGCACGTCCTCGCCGATCAACCGGGACTCGCTGCTGCGGCCACTCGAGCACGGGCTGAAAATCCTCTGCTGGTCCGGCGTCGCGATCGCGCTCAGCTTGGCGCTCCTGCGATTGCACGGGTGAACCGGTATCCGGTGACGACTGGTCGCGCTGAAGTGACCAGCCACCTCCGCAACGACACCACGTCGGCGCATCGAGCGCGGCGGCGATCCGCCCAGGACGTTCTGCCCCTAGATTCCAACTCGTGCCAGCGGACCAGTGGAACGAGACGCATCTTCCCGACCTTCGGGGTCGACACGTTGTCATCACCGGGGCAAACAGCGGGATTGGCCGACGGGCCGCCGAGGCGCTCGCCGAGGTCGGAGCGTCACTGACCCTGGCCGTGCGCGATATCGGCAAGGGCGAAGCAGCCGCGTCAGCGATGAACGGCGACGTGCGCGTTCGCGAACTCGACCTCGCGGACCTGCAATCCGTTCGGTCCTTCGCCGAGCGCACCACCGAGCCCATCGACATCATCATCGCGAACGCCGGCGTGATGGCGATACCGATGCGGCGCACGACCGACGGATTCGAGATGCAAGTGGGAACGAACCACCTCGGCCACTTCGCCCTGGTGAACCTGCTACTTCCCCGCGTTCGAGAGCGGATCGTCGTCGTCTCTTCCGAGGCGCACCGGCAGGGCCGGATCGATCTCGACGACTTCAACTGGGAGCAACGCCCCTACAAGCGCTGGGCCGCGTACGCGCAGTCGAAGTTGGCCAATCTCCTCTTCGTCCACGAGCTCCAACGCCGCCTACGGGAGAGCGGCTCACCGGTGAAGGCGATTACCGTCCACCCCGGCTACGCCGCGACCAATCTCCAGCGGCACACGGGCAGTGCGGTGCTCGCCACCGTCATGACCATCGCGAACCAGTTCGTCGCCCAGAACGACCGCATGGGTGCGCTCCCCACGCTCTACGGCGCGACGATGGATGTGCCCGGGGGTTCCTACATCGGTCCCGAGCGCTGGCCACACTTGCGCGGGTACCCAGCACTCGGCCGCCCGGCCAAGCGGGCACGTGACGCTGACGTCGCTCGCCGGCTCTGGGAACTCTCCGCACGGCTTACGGACGTCTCCCAACCGCCATCGCGGCCGTTCCCCGACGTCACATCCCCTTGAACTCGCCACTCGATCACGAGACGTGACCGACTTCGGTTGAGCCGTCGTTGGTCCGCGCCCAAAACGGTGGCGGGACCGGCGTGTTTGCCAGCGTCACACCAAGTGCGAGTAAATCGCATGAGCTAACCTGATGGGTCCGGGGGTCGAGCGTTTCTCAATGCGAATCTCCATCCACCGGGCCGCTAGCTCATCGGGAAGAGCAGGGGACTTTTAATCCTCAGGCGCTGGGATCGAGACCCAGGCGGCCCACTGAGTAGATGTGAACGTTCACGCTCGTGGACCCCAACGGTCGCCGTGCTGCAGGAGGAAAGTTGGTTACTGTTCAGGTCCCCATCTGGCGAGGGTCCACTTCATTCAGGCGTAGCGGGCTTATCGTTGAGTCATCACTTGTAATGGCGCTCCGAACAGCGCTAACGAGCCCTCACCCGAAGCGCTGCTCCTTGAGTTAGTCACTTTGCGCACACTGGTCGAAGAGCAGGCCAATCAGATCGTCGAGCAGGCCGTGCTGATTGAAGAGCAGACCAAGCTGATCGAGGCAATGCGCTCGCAGATGACCGAACTGCTCGCGCGACTCTCGATGACGTCACGCAACTCATCCAAGCCGCCCTCGTCCGATGGGTATACCAAGCCCGCACCGAAGTCACGCCGAGTGAAGTCGGGTAAGCCACCGGGCAAACAGCCCGGCGACCCCGGTCACCACTTGGCCCAGCGAACTGATCCTGACGCCACCATTATCCACGCACCGCCAACGTGTGGCCGCTGTGGCGAGGATCTCTCCGACGCAGAAGTCATCGAGACCCTTACTCGCCAAGTGTTCGAGCTTCCCTCGATGGCGCTTCACTGCACCGAGCACCA
>JAKBGV010000008.1 GCA_021837305.1 Actinomycetes bacterium | reverse complement strand
TCCCTCGCGCTGGCGTCAGTGCCGGTGCGCGCGTGAGTGCCCAGGATGTCGGCGCCGTCGACGAGTACGTCAGTGGCGAGGCTCGTCAGGTCCGGATCGGGCCGAGGACGCTGGTCATCGTTCGCATCGAGGACGACTTCTACGTGCTCGATGATCGATGCAGCCACGAGGACTTCAGCCTGGCCCAGGGTGAGGTCGACTCCTCGGACGCGACCATCGAGTGCGCGCGACACGGCGCGATCTTCGACCTCAGGGACGGTACCCCCCAGTCGTTTCCCGCGACCCGACCGGTCGCTCGATATGACGTCGTGGTGCGCGATGGACGGGTGGAGGTGACATTCCCATGACGACCTTGACGATTTCGGGCCTGCGCGTGGCGGTGGGCGGTACGGAAGTCCTGCGGGGCTTTAACCTGACCATGCGCTCGGGCGAGGTCCACGTGATCATGGGCCCCAACGGCTCGGGCAAGTCAACCCTCGCCCACGCCCTCTCGGGTCACCCCGCCTACGAGGTCCTCGAGGGTTCGGTGACGATCGACGACGTGGAGCTGCTCTCGCTCTCGGCGACCGACCGCGTGCGCGCCGGGCTCTTCCTCGCGATGCAGCAGCCCATGGAAGTACCGGGTGTGCGACTCATCGACGTGCTCGAGGCCGCGGGTGCGGAGCCCGCGGGCCTGCTCGAGCGGATGGCTGACGAGGCCCGGCGGGTCGACCTGCGCCCGGAACTGCTGGAACGCTTCGTGAACGTGGACCTGTCGGGTGGCGAACGTAAACGCGCCGAGATGGTCCAGTTCGGGGTCCTCCGTCCGCGCTTCGCGGTGCTCGACGAGATCGACTCAGGTCTCGACGTCGACGCGCTCGGCGCGGTCGCGCGACGACTGGCGGCTTCCACCACCGAGTGGGGCTGCGGCGTGCTCGCGATCACCCACTTCCGACGACTGCTCCAAGAGCTGACGCCGACGATGATCCACGTCGTGAGCGGGGGGCGAGTCGTTGCCACCGGTGGGCCGGAGCTCTCCGAGGTCCTCGAGCGCGACGGGTACGAGCCGTTCCGAGAACTGAATCCGCTGTAACGAGGCTGCGGAGTACAGTTGACCGATGGCTGACGGACGTCATAGCGCCTCGCGGGGCCGCGAGAAGCGACGTTCCGAGGCGAAGCGCTCACTCGCGAACGAAGAGCGGCTCCGCGCCCTTGGACAGGCGGTCGAACAACGGGCGAACCCCTCCCGTCCCGTGCGCGCCGCCAAGGTTCGTCGTCGCCACCGGGGACGACGGATCGCGATCATCTCGGGTGTCGTGATCCTCGGCCTGCTCATCGCGTTGGTCGGTGGAGGCTACCTCTACGCCCAGTGGCGCTTCGGTCAGATTCCGAAGGTGAACGTTGTCGGCGAACTGCCTCAACTCTCTGGCCGGCCCTTCAACATCCTCGAGATCGGTTCGGACTCCCGAGCGGGATTGACGGGTGCCGTTGCTCGCCAGACCGGTGCGTCGACCAACTCCGTCGCGGGCCAGCGCAGCGACGTCGTCAAAATCATGCACGTCGACCCGGCGGCCGACACAATCACGATCCTCTCGATACCGCGCGACACGATGGTCACCCTGCTCGCCAACCAGGCCCTCTTCGGCAAATTCAACCGCATCAACGTCAACTACGGCAATGGCCCGTCCTTGCTCGCCCAGACGATCACGGCGAACTTCGGCATTCCGATCAACCACGTGATCCAGGTGAGCTTCGCCGGGCTGATCAATGCCGCCGACGCGATCGGCGGGGTCTATCTCGACTTCCCCTATCCAGCCAAGGACGCCTACTCGGGGCTCAACATCCCCCACCCCGGCTGTCAGCTGGTCACCGGGTTCCAGGCGCTCGCGGTCGCGCGGAGCCGTCACTACCAGTGGTTCCAGAACGGCGTGTGGAACTACGACGGCACGAGCGACTTCGGCCGGATCGATCGCCAGAATGTCTTCTTGCGCGCGATGATCAGCCGGGCGAAGAGCCTCTACAACCCGTTGACGATCAACACGTTCCTCTCCAAGATTCCCCAGGGCATCACGCTCGACAGTGGCTTCACGCTCAATGAGTTGATCGCGTTCGCCGTCAAGTTCCACAACTTCAATCCGTCGAACATGTTGACCTACACCTTGCCGACGGTCCCCGCGACGGTTGCGCCGGTGGGTGACGTGCTCTTCACCCAAGAGCCCCAGGCCCAACAGTTGCTCGTTAACATCTTCGGCTCATCGCTGCTGACCCCTACCAACCCTCCACCCAACGCCCAGTTGCAGACACCGATGCCGCCGGTAGTTCCCACGACCACGACTACCACCACGATCGCGTCGACGTCGACGACCCGGGCGACGAGTCCGACAACCAAAACCACCAAGTCGACAACCGCTACGAAGAGTCCGGCCAACCCGACGGCGGTGGTTCCCTACTTCGACCCGGTTCCCTGCACGCCGTAGTCGTCGAGCCCCTGACTCAGCGTGTTCCAGGCCAGGGTGGCGCACTTGATGCGCACCGGGAATTTGACGACGCCCTGGAGTGCGGCGAGTTCGCCCATCGTTCGCAGGTCGGCGACGGGCGCCTCACCGTTGCCGTCGAGGGTTGTCTCGTGCACGGTCATCAACTGCTTGAAGCGCTCGATGGCCGCGCGCACCTCGTCGATGGTCTTTCCCTTGACCGCGGCGCTCATCATCGACGATGACGCCTGGGAGATCGAGCAGCCGTGGCCCGAGAGCTTGATATCCACGAGTACGCCGTCTTGGATGTCGAGGTAGATAACGAGTTCGTCGCCGCAGAGCGGGTTGTAGCCCTCGGTACGGATCGCGGGTGGGGAGGCGAGTTCACCGCGGTTGCGTGGGGTGCGGTAGTGGTCGAGGATAATCTCGCGGTACAGGTCGTCGAGGTTCGCCATGGTCTAGGCGAACATCGTGACGGCGCTGCCGAGCGCTTCGAGCAGGACATCGGTGTCGGAAGTCAGTGAATACGGCCCGAAGGACGCCCTCGCCGTCGCCGCGAGGTTGAAGCGGCGCATGAGGGGCTTGGCGCAGTGGTGGCCGGGTCGAACGCACACGCCGAACTGGTCGAGCACTTGAGCGACGTCGTGGGGGTGGACCCCGTCGACGTCCAGGCTGAGCACACCGCCGCGATCGACGGTGTCCACCGGTCCGATGACCCGAACGCGGCCGTCGAACTCGTTGGCGAGTCGCTTGAGTGCGTCACCGGTCAACTCGTCTTCGTGTCGAGCGATATTCGCGAGTCCGAGGCCCTCGAGGTATCGGATGGCGGCCGTGAGGCCCGCCGTCTCGGCGATCGGCGGGGTGCCGGCCTCGAAGCGGGTCGGGCCGGCCGCCGGTACGTAGCCGTCGAGCCGCACGTCGGCGATCATGCCACCGCCGCCGAGGAAGGGGGGCATGGACTCGAGGATCTCGGCGCGGGTCCACAGCACACCCAGGCCGGTCGGCCCGAGCATCTTGTGGGCGGAGAAGCAGAAAAAGTCGACGTCGAGGTCCACGACGTCGGTCGGCTGATGTCCGACCGACTGCGCGGCGTCGAGAGCGACCAGGGCCCCGTGGTCGTGGGCGATTCGGGTCAGCTCTTTGACCGGATTACGCGTGCCGAGGACGTTGGACGCGGCGGTGAATGAGAACAGTTTGACGCCGTCGAGCAGACGGTCGAGGTCGCTCACGTCGAGGCGAAAGTCGTCGCGAACCGGCACGAAACGGACCTCGATGCCGAGCTGGTCGCGTAACTGGAACCACGGGACGATGTTGGCGTGGTGTTCCATCTCGGTGACGAGGACTACGTCACCGGCCTTGAGGTTCGCCGCGCCCCACGACTTGGCGAGGAGGTTGAACGACTCAGTCGTGTTCTTGGTGAAGACGACCTCGTCCATACCCTGGGGCGCGTTGATGAAGCGTGCGGTGGCGGCTCGAGCACCCTCGTAGACATCGGTCGCCTCGACGGCGGTCTGGTAGACGCCGCGGTGCACGTTGGCGTGTCGCAGCTCGTAGTAGCGAGTCATCGCCTCGATGACGGGTCGCGGAGGCAGGGTGGAGGATGCGGAGTCGAGGTAGGTGATCGGACGGCCATTGATGACACGCTCCAGGAGCGGGGTGTCGACGCGGACCCGACGCGGGTTGTAAGAACTCATCGCAGTACCGTCCGCCACGCGTCGTAGCCGTCGTGTTCGATGGCGGCGGCGAGTTCGACACCGCCACTGTGCACGATCTGCCCGTCGACGAGGATGTGGACCTGGTCGGGCTCGATCTCTTCGAGCAGCTTGACGTAGTGGGTCACCACCACGACACCCATCGCCGGGTGTTCGCTACGCACGGTGCGCACACCGCGCGCCACGATCCGCAGCGCGTCGATATCGAGTCCCGAGTCGGTCTCATCGAGCAGTGCGACGACGGGCTCGAGCAGCGCCATCTGCAGCACCTCGTTGCGCTTGCGCTCGCCTCCCGAGAAGCCGTCGTTGAGGTGCCGTTCCGCGAAGGCCGGGTCCATGCCGAGTCGGTCCATCCATTCCGCGAGCTCGAGTCGTACCTCGAGCACCGACAGCTCGCTTAGGCCTTTTCGAGCCACCATGGCCTGGCGAAGGAACTGGATGACCGAGACGCCGCTGATGGCCTCGGGGTACTGGAAGGCGAGGAAGATGCCCGCGCGGGCCCGCTGGTCGGGAGACCACGTCGCGATGTCGACGCCGTTGAGCAGGATCTGCCCATCGGTCACGCGATAGCCGGGGTGACCCATGACGACGCTCGCCAAGGTCGATTTGCCCGCGCCGTTGGGCCCCATCAGCGCGTGGACCTCGCCGGGGTTGATGGTGAGGTCCACACCGCGCAAGATGATCGTTTCTTCAGCGACGGCGTGGACGTTTCGAAGTTCTAATAAGGGCACAGACACATGGTGAGCCTATCGTTCGCGCCCGGATTTTCGGCCGGTCACCAGCCCCGCGCGATCCAGTCGTCGAGGTGTGCACGCTCGGCGCCGATGGTTGTGGGAGCGCCGTGACCGGGTAGGACGAGGACGTCGTCGGCGAAGCGACGGAACAGTCGTTGGTCGATTGAGGCGATGATGGTGGGGAAGTCGCCGCCCTCGAAGGCGGTAGCTCCGGGTCCACCGGGAAAGAGGGTGTCGCCACTGAAGAGCACCGGGCTCCCCTCGACGAAGAAACACGTGGAGCCCGGGGTGTGCCCTGGGGTGTGGATGACCCGCACACGCAACTCACCCACTTCGATCACCTGGTCGTGGGCGAGGTGCCGATCGAGGGCGGGGAACAGTGCGACGTCCTCGGGGTGGCCCCAGACGACGCGACCCGACGCGCGCAGCTCGGGAATCGCGCCCACGTGGTCGTGGTGCCCGTGGGTCTCGAGCACGTTCACCACGCCGAGCGCGTCCGCTAGCCGCACGAGGCGCTCGGACTCGTCGGCGGCATCTATCAACGCCGCTAGCGCCGAGCGACGACACCGCAGGACGTAGACGTTGTTGGCGAGCGGTCCGACCACGACCCGGTGGACATCCAGATCAGCGCCGCTCCAGATCACTGTCGACTCGTCCACACCTTCAGGATGCCACGCGACGTGGGTGTATGGATTTCGCTATCCTCGCAAGTGCGACGGCTCACGAGCCGACCGGAATCGAGGGTAACGATGAACTTCGGCTTTTCAGAGGAGCAGGAAGAGCTTCGCAAGATGGTGCGACGGTTCTTGGACGAGAAGTCGCCAGAGACCGAGGTCCGTCGGCTCATGGCCACCGACGAAGGGTTCGACCCGGCGGTGTGGCGCCAGATGGCCGACGAGCTCGCCCTGCAAGGGCTCGGCATCCCCGAAGAGTTCGGCGGCCAGGGTTTCGGCCCCGTGGAGTTGTACGTGGTGTTCGAGGAGATGGGGGCCGCGTTGCTGTGCTCGCCGTACTTCTCCACGGTGGCGTTGGCGGCCAACGCAGTGCTGCTCGTGGGAACCGACGAGGACCGGGCGAGTTACTTACCCGGTATCGCCTCGGGGGATACCATCGCCACCCTGGCTCTCACCGACGACACCGGGCAGTGGGATCTCGCCTCGACATCGGTGACCGCACGAGACACGGATGGAACCTGGGTCGTGAACGGGGTGAGCAACTACGTGACCGACGGCCAGAGCGCCTCGGTGGTCTTCGTACCGGCGATGACCGAGGCCGGACTCTCCCTGTTCGCCGTGGAGTTGAACGCTTCGGGGGTCGAGCGCACGTCGCTCGCGACCATGGACCAGACTCGTAAGCAGAGCCGCATCACCTACGCCGACGCCCCGGCCCGCTTGGTGGGCTCGGATGGCGGCGCGCTCGCTGGACTCGAGACGACAGTCCAGATCGCCTTGGCCGCCCTGGCCGCCGAGCAGGTCGGCGGCGCCCAACGTGTGCTCAACAACGCGGTCGAGTACGCCAAGAACCGCGTCCAGTTCGGTCGGCCGATCGGGTCGTTCCAGGCGATCAAGCACAAGTGCGCCGACATGCTGCTCGACGTGGAATCAGCGAAGTCGGCCGCCTACTACGCGGCCTGGGCCGCCCAAGAGCGCAACGATGAGTTACCGATCGCGGCCAGCCTCGCCAAGTCGTTCTGCTCCGAGGCGTACTTCCACTGTGCCGCCGAGAACATCCAGATCCACGGTGGAATCGGCTTCACCTGGGAACACCACGCGCACCTGTACTTCAAACGGGCCAAGAGTTCTGAGCTCTTCCTCGGTGACCCGGCGTATCACCGCGAGTTGCTCGCTGACCGACTGGGCATCTAAGGCCGCGTGCTCGTCCACGAACAGCTCGCTAGTGACACGTCGGTCCTCGACCTTCGTATCGCGTCCTCGGGCACCCGTCCCGCGACCGGCCACGTGCTCGTGCTCGTGCACGGACTGCCGCGTGCGACAGGCATGGGTCGTCAGGCAGCGGGTCTACTCCCCGAACTCGCCGAACACCTGGCGAGTGAGTCGGGTTGGACAGTGGCGACCGGGACGCTGTCGGGTGTCGGCGGGAGCACGGGGACGTTCTCAGCCAGCCAGTGGCGACGCGACCTCGGTGCCATCATCGCGCGGATCGACCAGGGTGGCGGACGCATCTCCCTCGCGGGGTTCGGGTTTGGGGGTGCACTCGCGCTCGCGGCGACCGCCGACGACGAGCGGGTCCGCGGTGTCGCCACCTTCGCCGCGCCGGCGCACCTGGACACCTGGTGCGGTCCGGCTGTCCCCTTTCGCCAATGGATCATCGGCGCGGGCGTGGTGGGTGACGAGAAGGACCTGCTCGCGCCCGACGAGTTACGCGCCGACGTCCTGGCGGTCGATCCGCTCGGGGCGGTCGCCACGATTCCGCCGCGTCGTCTCCTGATCGGCCACGGAACCGACGACCTCGAAGTGCCCTCGAGTGACGCGCGAGACCTGCTCAGCGCGGCCGAGGGCCGAGCCGAACTGCGTCTGATCCAGGGGGCCGGTCACCAGCTTCGCGCGGACCCTCGAATGGTGGCGACGTTGCTCGGCTGGCTCGACCGGCACCGTTAGTCGACGTTGGCGAGCGCCTCGTCCAGCGCGCGGCGGAGCGAGACCGTGGCGGCGTAGGGGTCCGGGGCCGTGGTCAGGGCACGCACGACCACGAAGTGACGCAGTCCGGCGTGTACGAGGGACCCGACGTTGTCGGCGTTGACCGCACCGGTGACGAACACCGGTTGGTCGCTTCGTTCTGTGCAGTGGACGGCGTACGCGACCCCCGTACCCGTTCGGCCGGGTTTGGTCGGTGTCGCCACAATCGGTCCGGCGCTTCGGTAGGTCGTGGGCTCTTCCAGTGAATGGGCGAACTCCTCGGGGTCGTGCGTCGAGAGCCCGACGATGGCGTCGGGGCCCAACACGTCGCGACAGAGGGCCACGCTCACGTCGTCTTGACCCACGTGGACGCCGTCGGCGGCCACGTCGGCGGCGAGGTACGGCGAGTCGTTCATGATAAAGGGGACGCCGAAGTCCCGACAGATGGCGGCCATCAACGTGCCCGAGACCCGTCGTTGCTCGTCGTCGAGGACCTTCTCGCGAAGTTGGACGACGTCCACGCCGCCGCGCAAAACCGCCGGCAAGAAGTCCGCGAGGTCGTCGCGGTGGCCGACGCACAGGTACAGACGGCGCTCGTCGAGTTCGTACATTCGCACACTTTAAGTCAGCGGTCCGTCCGCTCACCGCGAGACCAAGGGCCGCGCGGGCGTCCATCACTCGGTCGGGACCGTCGAAACGGGCAGAATGGACCTATGCAGATTCCCGCGAAGGCCGAGTACGCCATTCGGGCGCTACTCACCCTGGCGGCCAGCAACACGTCGGTGAGCGCCGAACACTTGGCCGCCGAACAGCAGCTCCCCGCGAAGTTCCTTGGCGCGATTCTCTCCGATCTACGCCGTGGCGGTTTGGTTACGAGCCAGCGTGGCCCCGAGGGCGGGTTCAAGCTCGCCCACGACCCCGACACGATCATGATCGCGGACATCCTGCGCGTGGTCAGTGGACCGATGGCGGGCGTGCGCGGGATGCGTCCCGAGACCCTTAACTACGGTGGCGACGCCACGCATTTGCGTGACGTCTGGGTAGCGGTGCGAGCCGCGCTGCGCGAGGTGCTCGAGCACGTCACGCTGGGTCAGGTGCTGCGCGGTGACCTGCCCGTCTCGGTGACGCGTTTCACCTCGGACCCGGACGCGTGGATCACGCGCCAACTGTGACGCGGATCCACACCGACGGTGCCTGTCGCGGGAATCCCGGCCCGGGGGGCTGGGCCTGGGCCCGGGGCGCCGACGGGTACGCGAGCGGCGCGGAGGCGCGAACGACGAACCAGCGGATGGAGTTGCGTGCGGTCCTCGAAGCCCTGCGGGCTAATCCCGACGGCGACGTGGAGATCGTGAGCGACTCCACCTACGTGGTGAAGTGTTTCAACGACCATTGGTACGTCGGGTGGTTACGACGGGGTTGGAAGAACTCCCAGGGCCAGCCCGTCGCTAACCGGGACCTCTGGGAACCCCTGTTCGACCTCGTCTTGCGTGGCGGGCGCACCGTCATCTTCACCTGGGTGAAGGGCCACGCGGGAGATCCGATGAACGAGTTCGTCGACGAACTTGCCACGGCAGCGGCCGATCTTCAGCAGGGACAACAGCACTAGCGCGCGGGGGTGTCGGCCACGGCGCCAAAAACATTAGGATTTCGTAGGTCTCAGTGACGAAATTGACGAAGGGAATCCGCCGTGGCAAACGAGGTCCAGCAGTTTGACGTTGTGATCATCGGGGGTGGCCCCGGCGGCTACGCCGCCGCGCTGTACGGGGCCGCGGCGGGGCTCAACGTCGCACTGATCGAACGTGACAAGGTGGGTGGCACCTGCCTGCACCGCGGCTGCGTACCAGCCAAGGAGTTCCTCGAGACCGCCCACGTTCGTCGCACTATCGAACACGCGAGTGCGTTCGGCATCGGCACCGGCGAGGTGTCGGTTGACTTCTCGGTCAGCCAGGCGCGTAAGAACGAGGTCGTCGACAAGCTGCACAAGGGGCTCTCGGGCCTCCTCAAGGGTCGCAAGGTGACCATCTTCGAGGGAACGGCACGACTCGACGCCGACCAGGTCGTACGAATCGTGGACGGATCCGACGCGGGCGTAGAGGCGAAGGGGACCAACGTGATCCTCGCCGCCGGCTCGGTGCCGCGAACCTTGCCCGGCTTCGACGTCGACGGCACGATCGTGCTGACCTCTGACGAATTCCTGGACCTCGATACGCTGCCGTCGAGCGCCGCCGTCATCGGCGGCGGGGCAATCGGGTGTGAGTTCGCGTCGATGCTGTCCGACATGGGTACGTCGGTCACGATCCTCGAGGGCCTGCCCACGATTCTCGCGGGCTGCGACAGCGAGGTCGTGAGTGTGGTCCAGCGTTCCTTCAAGAAGCGCGGGATCGACGTGCGCGCCGGGGTGAACGTGACCGGCCACACGCCGAAGAAGGGCGCTACGGCGGTCCACGTGGAAGGTGGCGAGGACGTCGTCGTGGACGTAGTGGTGCTCGCAGTCGGGCGACGCCCACGTAGCGAGGGCCTGCTCGGTGACGGCACCGGCGTCGAGGTGAACGACCGCGGTTTCGTCGTCGCGAATTCCTCGATGCGCACCGCGAACCCCAATGTCTACGCCATCGGCGACATCGTCGCAAACACCCCGCAGCTCGCGCACGTCGGATTCGCCGAAGCGATCGTGGCGATCAAGACCATCCTGGGCGAGCCAGTGGTGCCGGTCGACTACGACCGCGTGCCGTGGGCGATCTACTCCAACCCCGAGGTTGCCTTCGTCGGGCTCACCGAGGCCGCCGCGAAGGAGCGGGGCTATGACGTGGTGGTCAAGAAGGACCCGTTCGGGGGCAACAGTCGCGCCCAGATCATCGGCGAGACCGAAGGGGTCGTCAAGATCATCGCGGAGAAGCGTGCCGATGGTACGGCGGGCCAGATCCTCGGCGTGCACATGGCGGGGCCCTGGGTGACCGAGCAGTTGGGTGCTGGTTACTACGCCGTCAACTGGGAGGCGACGGCTGAGGAGGCCGCAGCACTCATCCAGCCGCACCCGTCGCTGTCGGAGACCTTCGGCGAGACGCTGTTGGCGCTATCGGGCAGGGGGCTCCACGTTGGCTGATGTAACGCTGCCGTCACTGGGCGAATCGGTGACCGAAGGAATTATCACTCGGTGGTTCAAGAAAGTTGGCGACTCCGTCGCGCGCGACGAGCCGCTCTTCGAAGTGTCGACGGACAAGGTCGACTCAGAGATGCCGTCGCCGGCGGCGGGGGTCCTGACCGAGATCCTGGCCGCTGAAGGCGACACCGTCGAGACCGGATCACGAGTCGCGGTGATCGATGAGAACGCCGCCGCCGGGTCGGTAGCGCCGTCGCCCGAGCCGAGCGCCCCAGCGCCCAGTTCCGGCCCGCCAACGACCACGAAGGAGCCCGTCAAGGTCGCCGGTGACCCCGTAGCCACCACGGGTGCGCCGCGAGTGGCGGGCGTCGTGATGTCACCGGTCGTGCGTCGGATCCTCGCCGATGGCGGTGTTGAGCCGACGACGGTGCACGGATCGGGTCCGGGAGGAGCGATCACGCGTCGCGACGCGGAACGCGCGGTCGCGAACGGTCCGACAGACGAAGTCGTCGTACCGTTGTCCAACGGTCTTCGCCGGATGGGCCAGCACATGACCTTATCCACGCAGAGCACCCCGCACGGGTTTGTCGCGATCGAGGCCGACGCGTCGATATTCGATCAGCTGGACGCAATCGGACGACACACGCGAGACGGTGTCGAGATCACCGACCAGATGGTCATGGGACTGGCGGCCGTTCGGGCGCTGGGCGAGTTCGAGTTCTTGAACGCCACGTTCGCGGGCGACGAGTTGGTGGTGCACCGGACGGTGAATCTGGGGTTCATGCGCGAGGTCCTGCGCGACGGCATGCTCGTGCCCGTCGTGCACGCCGCGGCCGGACTCACGCTGCGGGCACTCGCTCGCCGAGTCCACGAGCTCTTCGAGCGCGTCACGACGCGCCAGCTCACCACTGATGACCTCATGGGCGGGACCTTCACCCTTGTCGGTCCGACGGGCCCGGACTCGCTCTGGACCAATCCGATCATCATCCAGCCCGAGGTGGCGGTGCTCTCGATGGGTGCCGTCCGTCGGGTGCCGGTCGTCCTCGAGGACGGTGTATCGGTGGGCGTCGGTCGCCGCGTGGTCATCGGGCTGTCATTCGACCACCGTGTCTGTGAGCCGTTCACCGCGACCGCGTACCTCGAGCGGGTGGCCGAGTTGCTCGCCGGGTTGGACCTGGACAGCGAGCACTAGATGCTGCGCCGTCGCCACGTTGGACGGGTGACCTTCCGTGAGGCGAACGACCTCCAGCGGGCGTTGATGGAGGCGGCGGACGACTACGTCCTCGTGATGGAGCACCCGCCGACGTATACGTTGGGGATCCGCGCCGTTCCCGAGCACTTCCTCGTCCCGCCGTCGAGTCTCGACGCGGACGTCGTGGATGCCGACCGGGGTGGCGACGTGACCTATCACGGACCCGGACAGGTGGTCGCGTGGGCCATTGTCACCGTGGACGACGCCCCGGGGGCGGGCCGCGAACACGTCGGCCGCTTGGAGGACGCCGTAATCGCCACCGTCGTGCACTTCGACCCCGAGGGCAAACTCGGTCGGGTCGGACGACTCCAGGGCTACCCCGGGGTCTGGGCCATGTTGGACGAGCGACCGATCAAGATCGCGGCCGTGGGCGTTCGCACCGAACGAAACCGCACGGGTCAACGTCGAACCCTGCACGGTGTCGCGCTCAACGTGGACGTCGATCTGAAAGCGTTCGACGCGATTGTGCCGTGCGGCATCCCCGACAAGCCCGTCGGCTCCATGCGCTCGCTCGGTCTGGACGTCGTATTCGCTGATGTCGAGGAGTACCTGGGTGCCACGCTCGACTCGGCGCTCGGTGGCCCGGGCTCGCTCGCCGCGGTCGACCGCAGTGGCGCAACCTCGACGTCGGAACGACCACTGCTACGCCGGCTGCGCAAAGCCGGTGTCGACCCCGACGCCGGTGTCGAGCTGCACTCGCGTAAACCCTCGTGGCTTCGTATCGAGGCGCACATGGGTACCGAGTACCAGTCGCTGCGCAAGTTGACCGATGACCTGCGTCTCGTGACGGTCTGTGAAGAGGCGGGTTGTCCGAACATCTATGAGTGTTGGGCGTCGGGGACGGCGACGTTCATGGTGAATGGGGAGCGGTGTACGAGGGCGTGCGGCTTCTGCCTCATCGACACCCGCAAGCCGCTACCCCTGGACCCGACCGAGCCTGATCGGGTCGCCGAGGCCGTGGTACGACTCGGGTTGCGCCACGCGGTAATCACGTGCGTCGCCCGCGACGACCTGGCCGACGGTGGCGCAGGCGCTATCGCCGCCGCCGTTACGGCGATCCGTGAACGCTCGCCCGAGACGGCTGTCGAGGTGTTGATCAGCGACCTGAAGGGCGACCTCGAGAGCCTGCAGTTGATCCTCGATGTGCGCCCCGACGTGGTGAACCACAACATCGAGACCGTGGCGCGACTCCAGCGGGCCGTCCGGCCGAGCGCGGGGTACCTGCGATCGCTGACGGTGCTCGCGCGCGCTAGTGCGCAAGGCCTGACGACCAAGTCAGGCATGATGGTCGGCCTCGGCGAGACCGTCGAGGAAGTCGAAGAGACCCTCGCGGACCTGGCGGCGGTGGGGGTCTCGATCGCGACGATCGGCCAGTACGTCCGCCCTACGGCGAACCACGTGCCGGTGGCCCGGTGGTGGGAGCCGGCCGAGTTCGAGGATCTGGCCCGACGCGGTCGCCGCCTTGGCCTCAACCACGTGCAGTCCTCGCCGCTCACCCGATCGAGTTACCACGCCGGCGAAGCGTTGCGCGAGGCGACGCCGCTGCCACTACCGGCGCGCAGGTAGCGCAACGTCGCTAGTACTGGCTCGTGTTGGCGATCGACCGTGTCGTGTCGCCCGCGGGGGCGGACCCGAAGCGCGCGAGGAGGTTGATCGTCGCGCGACGGATCACGTTGGTGACCCCGGGTATCGCCGCAGGGACCCAGAAGTCGCCCAGTCGTGGCGCGTCGGACAGGTCGAACACCCAGTGCCCGGTGCCGCTCGCGAAGACGCCGCCCTGGCGGGGTTCGGCCACGTAAGTGACGTCACTGATGCCACCGCCGACGTTGGAGTGCCCAAGGATCTGCACGTTGGCCGGATTGGTCACGGCGGGGTCGTAGTGGTTGAACTCGCCCCCGAGCGCGCCGGCAAGCACTGAGCCGTCGCGAACACCGGTGCCGCGCCAGAACCAGGAGCCGGCGTCCACGACCGTCAGCGACCCGGTACCGTCGACACCACCGTAGATCGAGCCCGTGAACGTGCTCTCGGGGGTGTCCGAGGGGTACTGACTCCAGTTCACGGTCGCCAGTGCGGGGTCGGTGGCGGTGATCGGGTCGGCGGTCGAACGGTAGTTGATCATCAACCGGTCGGCGCCGTTCACGCCCGGCTCGAAGCGGATCTTGCGGTAGCAGAAGTTCGCGCCGAAAAACGCCACATTGACGCCGTGGTCGACCCCATTGACGACCGCCGCGCGCATGGCGGGCGAGTAGTACTCGTCGTGGCCGAGCGAGAGCAACGCCCGGTGTCGCGTCAGGCTGGCCCCGCGCTGGTGCAGGTCGATGTCGGTCCAGTAGGTGAGGTCGAGTCCCAGTTGCTCGGCGAGGAACAGGAGGGGGAACTCGTTACCGACAAAGTCGGCCGCGCCATTGGCGAAGGCCCGGTCGTAGGGCCTATTGAACGAGACCCGTACGGCGCGGTTGGCGTCACTGACCGTCACGCTGCCGACCGGCGTGGCTTGGCGATACAGGCTGAAACCACCCCAGGTGTTGTAGGCCTGCCACGTGGTGACCGAACTCATGTACACGAACGCGGCTCTGGACGAATCGTCTCGAACGAGGAACGGTACGAATCGGAACTGGTGCTCGGCGTTCTCGAGGCGCACGAGGTACTGGCCCGGCGCGTAGCGCCGGTCGGCGACGACGCGGAAGGACGCCGGCCACCGGCAGTCGACGGTGCCGTACTGGTCCGGTGCCGGCATGGGGCGCGCGTGACCAGGGAGGTCGAGCCGAGTCTCGATGAGCCGAGCCCCGAGACCCTGGTAGTAGCCCATCCGGTAGACCTTGATGGAGTAGGTAGGCGACGTGGTGCTCACGAAGAAGGTGATCGACTGGCCGCGGTTGATGCTGGTCGCACTGGCGTAGCCCTCAAGGTCGCCCGCGGTGGCCGCGACGCCGCGCAGCCACGAGCCGTCACCGGGTCGTAGGTTCTCGCGCCGGACCCACTGCGCGGTCAAATCAGAGGGGAGAATCGCGGCCCCGTTCGCCGCGACGTCGAGCGTTGAAGCGATCGCGAACGCACCAGCGAGTGCGCCGACGCCCCGAAGGACGTCTCGTCGGGAGGGAACGGACGCCACGGCGAAAGTTTAGGTTGAGGACCTGTTGACTGGTCGTCAGCCCCTCACGCGATGAAGTACTTGGCCGACGGGTGGTGGCAGATGATGGCGTCGGTGGTCTGCTCGGGGTGGAGTTGGTAGCCCTCGGAGACCTCGACGCCGATGCGTTCGGCTCCGAGCAGCTGGGCAACCTTCGCGTTCTCGGTTAGGTCCGGGCACGCGGGGTAGCCCCACGAGTAGCGTCCGCCACGGTACTGCTGGCGGAACAGGCCAGCCAGGCTCGGACCGTCCTCGTCAGCGAAGCCCAACTCCTCGCGGATACGCCGGTGCCAGAGCTCGGCGAGCGCCTCGGCCATCTCGACGCCGAGCCCGTGCAACAGCAGGTACTCGGTGTAGCGATTCTCGCTGAACAAGGACTGGGTCCGCTCGGAGACCCTCGGCCCCATGGTGACCAGCATGAAGCTCGCGTAGTCCCGCTCGGGGCTGTCCACGGGCCGGAAGAAGTCCGCGATGCAGAGGTAGGGGTCATGGTCCTGGCGCGGGAAGTTGAAGCGTGTCGCCTCAGTCGCTCGGGTGTCATCGGTGTAGATGACCAAGTCGTTGCCGTCGGCTGCGGCGGGGAAGTGGCCCCAGACGACCTGGGGAACAAGCAAGTCGTCGCGCTTGACGATCGCGAGCTGCTCGCGCAACGTCGAGCGGACGCGTTCCTTGAAGGCGGGGTCCCCCTCGCCGTTCTCAGGGCGGAAGCCCCACTGGTTGCGGAAGAGGGCCGTGAGGTTGAGGTACTCGCTGATGTCGTCGATCGACATCCCCTTGGCGACGCGACTGCCAAGGAACGGTGGCGGGAACAGTGGGTTGTCGAGGGGGACTGACGGGCTGCGCGCGGGCAGGTCCGTGCGCGTCGTTGGGCCGTCGGTCGGGACGCGACGGTGGACCTTGCGAGTCGAGAGCTCTCGACCGAAGGCCTCGTCCTCCTCGTTGTTCTTGCGCATCTCACCGAGCCGGTCCAGCACGCGGAGCCCTTCGAAGGCGTCCTTGCCGTAGAAAACCCGGCCCTGGTAGACGCCGCGCAGGTCTCGTTCCACGTAGGTACGCGTCAACGCCGCGCCGCCGAGCAGGACCGGCACGCTCGCCATCCCGCGCTCGTTCATCAGTTCGAGGTTCTCGCGCATGATGAGCGTCGATTTGACTAAGAGCCCGCTCATCCCGAGTGCGTCGGCGTGATGTTCGTCGACCGCCTGGAGCATCTCGTTGATCCCGACCTTGATGCCGAGGTTGATGACTTCGTACCCGTTGTTCGTGAGGATGATGTCGACGAGGTTCTTGCCGATGTCGTGGACGTCGCCCTTGACCGTGGCGAGCACGACCCGCCCGCGGCCGCCCTGGTCACTCTTCTCCATGTGGGGCTCGAGGTGCGAGACGGCGGCCTTCATGGTCTCGGCGCTCTGCAGGACGAAGGGGAGCTGCATCTCACCGGTCGCGAAGAGTTCGCCCACCTCGCGCATCCCGTCGAGCAGGATGTCATTGACGATGGCGAGGGGTGACTGACCCTCGCCGAGCGCCTCGTCGAGGTCGGCCTCCAGACCCGTTCGCGCGCCGTCGACGATACGTCGGCGCAGACGGTCGTTGAGCGCCAACTCGTCGAGGGGACTCTGCGTCGAGCCCGTCGACGTGGAGCCGTCGAAGATCTCGAGCAGCGCGGTCAGCGGGTCGTAGTCTTCGCGACGTCGGTCGTAGATCAGATCCAGGCAGATCTGGCGAGCGTCGTCGTCGATGCGCGCCAGCGGCAGGATCTTGGACGCGTGCACGATCGCGGCGTCGAGACCGACCTGGGCACACTCGTGGAGGAACACGCTGTTGAGCACCTGGCGCGCGGCGGGGTTGAGCCCGAACGAGACGTTCGAGAGGCCGAGGATCGTGCGCACCCCTGGGAGCTCGGCTTTGATCCGGCGGATCGCCTCGATGGTCTCGATGCCGTCACGGCGCGATTCGGCCATGCCCGTCGACAGGGGTAGCGCGAGTGGATCGATGAAGATGTCACTCGCGTCGAGTCCGTAGCGCGACACCGCGAGGTCGGTGATCGCCCGAGCGGCGCGGACCTTCCAGTCGGCGGTGCGGGCCTGGCCCTCTTGGTCGATGCAGGTGGCGACGACGGCCGCGCCGAACTCCGCGGCGAGGCTGAGGAACCCGTCGAGTCGGGTGCCGGGACCATCGCCCTCTTCGAGATTCACCGAGTTGAGGATTGCCTTGCCGCCGAGCCACGTCAGAGCCTCGCGTGCGACCGGGGTCTCGGTCGTGTCGACCATGATGGGGACCGACGACTGGGTGGCGAGGCGACTCATCACCTCGGCCATGTCACGCACGCCGTCGGCGCCTGTGTAATCCACGCAGACGTCCAGAATGTGCGCGCCCTCGCGGATCTGGTCTCGACCGATGGTCACACAGGTCTCCCAGTCGCCGGCGAGCATGGCCTCGCGGAACTTCTTGGATCCGTTGGCGTTGGTTCGTTCACCGACGAGCAGCACCGATCGATCCTGTTGGTAGGGCGTGGCTGAGTAGATGGACGCGACGCCCGGTTCCAGAACCGGTTCACGTCGGCGTCGCTCCAGCGGACGGATGGCCGCCACCACGTGGGCGAGGTGCTCTGGTGTCGTGCCGCAGCAACCGCCCACGACGTTGATCCCGTACTCGGTGACGAAGCGTGCGTGGTGCTCGGCGAGCGCCTCGGGTGTGAGGTCGTAGTGCATCGCGCCGTCGACCACGCTCGGCAGGCCGGCGTTGGGCAGGCACGAGACGGGCAGCGGCGCCGACTCGGCGAGTTGGCGAAGCGGCTCGTACATCTCGACCGGTCCGGTCGCGCAGTTGATGCCGATCACGTCGATGCCGAGCGGCGTGAGGGCCGTGATCGCCGCACCGATCTCGGTGCCCGGGAGCATGCGACCCGTTAGTTCGATGGTCACCTGGGCCTGGATCGGGACGATCCGGCCGTGTCGGGCCATAGCGCGGTGGCACGCGGCGATCGCAGCCTTACCGGCGAGCAGGTCGAACATCGTCTCGACGAGCAGCAGGTCGACGCCGCCTTCGAGCAGTCCGTAGGCGAGCTCCTCGTAGCTGGCGACCAGGTCGTCGTACCGGATCTGACCGAGGGTCGGGAACTTGGTGCCCGGACCGATCGAGCCGGCCACGAACCGCGGTGAACCCGGGCTGGCGTAGCTGTCGGCCGTGCGACGCGCGATCGTGGCCGAGGCGATGGCGAGCTCGTGGGCACGATCGGCGATACCGTACTCGCCAAGAACGGTTGAGAAGGAGCCAAAGGAGTCGGTCTCGATCACGTCCACGCCGACGTCGAGGAACGAGCGGTGGAGCTGTTCGATGGCCTCGGGCTTGGTGATCGTGAGGATCTCGTTACAGCCCTCGAAGGCCTCGCCGCCGAAGTCGTCCGCGGTTAGGTTCTGCAACTGGAGGTTGGTCCCGGTCGCCCCGTCGTAGATCAGGACCCGTTCGGCCAGGGCGTTCAGGTAGGGGTCGTCGGCGGCGGGCTTCGCGTAGGGGATGATCGAGTCCATGCAGTCGCCAGGCTACCGGTGACCAATTCGTTCACTACGCTGAATTCGTGAAGATTTACACCCGAGGTGGCGACGACGGGACCACCGGACTGTATTTCGGCGGACGCGTGGCCAAGAGCTCTCACCAGATCGAGCTCAACGGTGCGGTCGACGAAGCGCAGGCCGCACTCGGCTGGGCGAGGTCCTTGAGCGAGCCGGGTGGTCGACTCAATGAGCTGCTGGTCTCACTCGAACGGGACCTGTGGGTCCTCATGGCCGAGGTGGCGACGCTGCCCGAGAACCGCCACAAGCTCGTGGCGGACAAGTCCATGGTGAGCGCCACCATGGTGGCGCGACTCGAGGCCACGATCGACGATCTCTCGGCCGAGACCACGATGCCGAGCGAGTTCGTCGTCCCGGGCGAGAACCAGGTGTCCGCCGCCCTCGACGTCGCCCGGACCGTCGTGCGCCGGGCCGAGCGCACCGCCGTCGACTACCCCCTCGCCGAGAGCCACATCGTGGCCTACCTGAACCGCTTGAGCGACCTCGTGTGGACCATGGCCCGATGGGCCGAAGGGCCGAGTCACCGCACGGCGCGGTCGCACTGAGGAGGAGCCATGCCCCGTATCGTCCACGTCGTCGCCACCGCTGACGCTCTGAACCGCGCGACGGTCATCGTGCCCGTGGTCGTCCGCGACGGCGCGGCGTCCCTCGACGCCGCGATCCCGACCACGATCGGCGGCGTCGAACTCGTCGAGCGCCTGGACGAGGCGTGGTGCCGCCGTCACGGCCTGACCAGCGTGGCGGGAACGAACGCCGTCGTGCGCACGTTCGAGGGACCAACGCTCGTGCTGGTGTCGGTGGGCGCGGGTGACGCCGAGGGTTACCGGTCGGGTGCGGCGGCGGGGGTGCGCGTCGCGGGCCAGGACGCCATCGGCTTCTTGCTGGCGGTCGGTGAGTCGCCCGACGCCGGCCCCGTCGCCCAGGCCGTGGCCGAGGGGGCGGTCCTCGCGTCCTTTGACTACAAAGACGAAACGGACCGACCGTTCGACCTGGCCGTGCTCGCGACGCCACTACCCTCGGTCGCCACGCACGACGCCGCCGTCGAGGGAGCGCGTCGCGGCTCACTCATCGCCGGTGCGGTCAACTGGGCGAGGCGGCTGATCAACACCCCGGCCGGCGACCTACCACCACGTGAGCTCGCGAGTCGCGTGATCGAGCGGCTCGAACGCCGTCCGCGGGTCACCGTCGAAGCCTGGACCGAGTCGCGGATCCGCGCGGAACGACTCGGTGGCCTGCTCGGGGTCGGTCAGGGCTCGGCCCAGCCGACGAGGCTCGTCTTCGCCTCCTACGACCCAGAACCCGACGCCCCGCTCGCCCACGTGGCGCTCGTTGGTAAGGGCGTCACGTTCGACTCCGGCGGTCTCTCACTCAAGCCCGCTGAGTCCATGATGGGGCAAAAGACCGACATGTCAGGCGCCGCCATCGTCCTGGCGGCACTCGACGTGCTGAGCGAACTCGGGGTCCGTGTGCGCGTCACCGCCATCGCCCCGATGACCGAGAACCTCACGGGGGACAAGGCGATCAAGCCGGGCGACGTCCTCGCGATTCGAAACGGTCTCACTGTCGAGGTGCTCAACACCGACGCCGAGGGTCGACTGATCCTCGCCGACGCGCTCAGTCTCGCGGCCGAGGCTCAACCCGATGTCATCGTCGATATCGCGACACTCACCGGCGCGCAGCGCGTCGCGCTCGGCGACGAGGTCGCCGCGGTGTACGCCACGAGTGACGACCTCGCGGCCGCGGTGATGGCGTCGGGTGCGCGCAGCGGTGAACAGGTGTGGCGCATGCCGCTCACTGAGTCCTACGCCGCTCAGCTGGAGTCGGACGTGGCTGATCTCAAGAACATCGGCAAGACCGGCGTCGCCGGCTCAGTGATCGCGGCGCTGTTCCTGCGGCGCTTCACGGCCGGGCGGCCGTGGGTCCACTTCGACATCGCCGGACCCGGCCGCTCCGACGCCGTGCGCGGCTACGTCAACAAGGGCGGCACGGCCTTTGGCCTGCGCACGATCGTCGACTTGGTCACGGGGCTCGCTCGGGACTGACCTCGACGCGACGGACGCGCGCGCCCCTCGCGGGGACGGTCCGGTCAAGGGACCGTGAACGGTGGTCGTGGCCGTCGGGCCGCCCGATCAGTACCGATGCGAAGAGTGACTCCTCGGGCGCCCCGACCCAGTCGAGGACTTCGACGTCGCGCCGGAAGTTGCCCCAGATCGTCGCCGACCACCCGCCCTCTTCGAGTAGGAGCAGGAGGGCCATCGTGGCCATCGCGGCGTCAGTGTGCCAGTACGGAATCGGCCACGCCGCCATCGTTGACAGTCCCGAGGCTTGCTTGTCGGCCTCGCCGTATCGCTCGAGGTAGTCCTGCGGTCGCGAGGTCACAAGCACGACGGCGCCGGCGCGCGCGAGACCGGGTGCGCGCGGTGACTCTCGGCGCCACTGCGGGTCGGTCGCACGTTCGAAGAACGCGCCCACCAGGTGCGCGCCAATGGTGTGCATGCGCACACCGGCGCTGTTTCCCGCGGTCGGCGCCCACAACGCGGTGGCGCAGGTTTCGTCGAGCCACTGCGGGTCGACGGGCGTCGCGTCAAAGGAGCGGACCATCCGCCGTCGAGCGAGGAGTGTCGCGAGGTCCATGGTCGGTTGTCTAGCACGCGCGGTGCCAGGAATCTCGACCGGGCCAGTAGGATTTCGCCAAACAAAGGAGCGACCCTTGCCAACACCACGCGAGTTACTCAACGCGGCCAAGCAGGCGATTCGGGAAGTCGAACCGAGCGACGTCGCGGCCCGACTGGACTACTACCGAATCCTCGACGTGCGCGAGCCCGACGAACACGAGCAGGGGGCCGTGCCCGGTGCCGTGCACATTCCCCGTGGGAACCTCGAGTTCTCCGTCGAGTCACGATTGACTGACAAGCACGCGCCGATCGCCGTGTACTGCGCCGGCGGCGTCCGTTCGGCGTTCGCGGCGAAGACCCTCCAGGACCTCGGCTACACCGACGTCGTGTCGGTGATCGGCGGGTTCAACAAGTGGAAGGACGAGGGCCTCACGTGGACAACCCCGCGCACGCTCAATCCCGATCAGCGCAACCGCTACCAGCGCCACCTCTTGTTGCCCGAAGTCGGTGACGAGGGTCAATTGCGGCTTCTCGACTCCAAGGTGCTCTTGCTCGGCGCCGGCGGCCTGGGATCGCCGGCGGCGCTCTACCTCGCGGCCGCGGGAGTGGGCACCATCGGCATCATCGATATGGACGTCGTGGACGCGTCCAATCTGCAGCGACAGGTGCTGCACAATATGGACCGCATCGGTATGCGCAAGGTCGACAGCGCCAAGCAGACGCTGACCGCGATCAACCCCGACTTGAACGTGAGGACCTACGACGTGCGCCTGGGCGCGGATAACGTGCTCGACATCATCGACGGGTACGACGTCATCGTCGACGGGACTGACAACTTCCCCACGCGCTACCTTGTCAACGACGCGGCGTTGGTGAAGCGGATCCCGGTCGTGCACGGCTCGATCTTCCGCTTCGAGGGTCAAGTCACGATCTTTAACCCCTACGTCGGCCCCTGCTATCGCTGCATGATTCCCGAGCCACCGCCGGCCGAGCTCGCCCCGAGTTGCGCAGAGGCGGGCGTGCTCGGCGTGCTGCCCGGCATCATCGGTTCAATCCAGGCGATCGAGACGATCAAGCTGTTGCTCGAGCTCGGTGAACCACTGGTCGGCCGGTTGCTCACGTATGACTCGATGGACGAGAGTTTCCGCACGTTCAAGGTGCGCCGCGATCCTTCGTGCCCGGCGTGCGGCGAGGACGCGGGTCCGATCATCATCGCCGAGTACGACGACCTCTGCATGCCCCACGTCGCCGTCGGCGCCGCCTAGACGAGACCGTCGGCGACGGCCGTGCGTGGCCGACGCCGGTCAGAGGTGCTGTCTCACGACGAGGGTTCCCGCGACCCGGTCGTGCAGCGTTTGTCTCAGCGGGTTCGCGAGCGGGAAGAGCACGTCCACGACGGCGATCATCATCGCGATGGAGGACGTGATGGGATTGTTGAGCAGTGTGATCGCGCTGTAGGCAGCCACGAACCCCCACCGCCAGAGGGCTTGTCGACGGGTGATGGTCCCCCCGGTGGCGAGGTCACACACCCTCGTCGCAACGATCCGATTGCCGAACGTCTGGCCTCGCGGCGAGACGAGCATGGTGACCAGGTAGGCGCCCTGGAGGGCGAAGCCGGCGAGCATGCCGATGAGCGAGCCCGCCACCATGCTGACCAACCAGAGCGCCACGGTCGTGGGGACCAGCAAGATGAGGTTGTCGGTGACGGTCGCTCCGACACGCCGCCACCAACCGCTGAGCTCACCGTGCGGCCGAGTCGTGTCTGCGGAAGAATCGATCGCCGAACCGCAGACGGGACAGAATGGTCCGTTCGACTCGCTTCCACAACTGGGGCAGTACACCCATCCATTCTGGTCGATAGCCGAAGGTCACGTCATCGTTCTAGACCTGTGAAACCCACCGTCTAATCTACGAATCGTGAGCGATGACCTTCGAGTGACCGATTCTGGGATTGAAGTACGCCCCGTGTACGGGGCGCCCGACGTGGCGGGCTTCGATCCCGGCACGGAGCTCGGGGAACCGGGTGATTTCCCCTACACCCGCGGCGTCCACCCGACGATGTACCGCGGCCGGTTGTGGACGATGCGCCAGTACGCCGGATTCGGCACGGCCGAGGCGACCAACGAGCGTTTCAAGTTCCTGCTCGGCGCGGGGCAGACCGGCTTGTCGTGCGCCTTCGACCTGCCCACCCAGATGGGCTTTGACGCCGACCACGTGCGCGCCGAAGGCGAGGTCGGCAAGGTGGGAGTGGCGATCTCCTCGCTCGAGGACATGCGCCTGCTCTTAGCGGGCCTACCCCTCGACAAGGTCACCACATCCATGACCATCAACTCGACCGCTTCGACGCTGCTGCTGCTCTACCAGTTGGTTGGTGAGGAGCAGGGGGTGCGCGGCGAACAGCTTCGCGGCACCATTCAGAACGACATCTTGAAGGAGTACGTGGCGCGCGGGACGTACATCTACCCCCCTCGACCATCGATGCGACTCATCGTCGACACGTTCGCCTACTGTGCACGCGAGATGCCCAACTGGAACACCATCTCAATCTCGGGCTACCACATCCGTGAGGCCGGCTCCACCGCCGTCCAGGAAGTGGCGTTCACTCTCGCGAACGGGATCGCCTACGTCGAGGCCGCCCTGGCAGCGGGTCTCGCGCTCGACGACTTCGCACCGAGACTGAGTTTCTTCTTCAACGCCCACAACAACCTCTTCGAGGAGGTCGCCAAATATCGCGCGGCCCGTCGGATCTGGTCCTCGGTCATGCGTGACCGTTTTGGCGCCCGTGACCCGAAGTCGCTGATGCTCCGATTCCACACCCAGACGGGAGGTTCGACCCTCACCGCGCAACAGCCCGAGAACAACATTGTCCGCGTGACCCTCCAGGCACTTGCCGCCGCCCTCGGCGGCACCCAGAGCCTGCACACCAACGGGTTCGACGAGGCACTCGGGCTTCCGACCGAGCGCGCGGCGAAGCTCGCCCTGCGTACCCAGCAGATCGTCGGCTACGAGTCGGGTATCGCCGACACCGTTGACCCGCTCGCCGGGTCATACTTCGTTGAGTCGATGACCAACGAGGTGGAGCGGCTCGCGCGCCAGTACATCGCGACCATCGACGAGATGGGTGGCGCGGTGGCCGCCATTGAGGCGCGATACATGCAGGAGGAGATCGAGGCCGCCGCCTACGATTTCGCCCGCCGGGTTGATCGTGGCGAGAAGGTCGTGGTCGGGGTCAACCGCTTCGCCGATCACGACGGGGCCGCCAATGACGTGTTCCCCATCGACGAAGCCCAGCAACGTAGTCAGGTGGAGCGGGTTCAGCGCGTCAAGCGCGACCGCGACGCCGACGCCGTTCGCGTCGCGCTCGAGGACCTCGAGCGAGCCGCGCGCGGATCGAGCAACGTGCTGTACCCGATGAAGACTGCGTTGGCGGCGATGGCGACGCTCGGTGAGGTGGCCGATACCCTGCGCGGCGTCTTTGGCGTCTATCAGCCGAACTAGCGGCTGATCGGCTCGTGGAAGTGCGTGACCTCGGGCGCTACCACGTAGAACGGGTGAGTCGCGGCGCGCCACTGCTCGAAGGCGCTCGACGCGCGAAAGCGCAGGTGGGCGTCGACCGAGGTCCAGCGCACGGTCAGTAGGTAGGTCGACGGGTCCTCGTGCTGACGTCGAAGCTCGGCGCCGTGACAGTCGGGCGCTGACTCGATGATTGAAAAGGCCTGGCGCATCGCGGCCTCGAAGGCCTCGGCGCGGTCAGGGTCGACGTGGACGATGGCGTGTTCGTTGATCATGTGCGCTCCATGAGTCGATGGCGAAGTGGCGCGTCCTCGGCCACGAGGATCGCCGTGCGCGCGAGCGCGAGGGCACCGTCAATGACGGCGCCGTCGGCGCTGTCGCCGACGCAGGCGGCGGCGAACTCGGGTTGGTGATTAACCGCGCCGTTCGTCGCGATGGCGAGGAGTGGATGGATTGACGGAACGACCAGGGAGACGTTGGCCATATCGGTCGAGAGCGTGGGCGCCGGTTCGCCGCGATCATCGAGCTCGAAACTCCGGCCCAGTGACTCCGCTGCGCTGCGGTAGTGACGGAGGACGTCGGGGTCCGACTCCATATGCGAGAAGGCGCTGCCGAGCGTGGTGATGGTCAGTGAGGCCCCAGTCGCCAGTGCGCCCGCGCTGAAGCACCGATCGACCCGCTCGCGCAGTTCGGCCAGCCGGTCGATCGTGGTCGCCCGGCACATATAGCGTCCGACGACGCGCGACGGGATGATATTGGCGGCCGATCCGCCCTCGACGACAATGCCGTGGATCTGATCGCCGGGGCGTAGCTGTTGACGCAGGAGACTCAGCGACACCTGGGCGATCGTCAGCGCGTCCAGGGCGTTGATGCCCTCCCAGGGGGCGGCCGAAGCGTGGGCCTCACGGCCGTCGTAGCGCACGTCGAAGTGGTCCACGGCCAGGCACGCGGCGTCGAGCCGGTCACTCGGCCAGGGGTGGACCATCATCGCGACGTGGACGTCGTCGAAGTAGCCCGCGTTCACGAGGTCGATCTTGCCGCCACCCCCCTCCTCGGAGGGGGTCCCGAGCAGCACGACGGTGAGGTCGAGTTCGTCGGCGACCGCCGCGAGGCCGATCGCCGCTCCGAGGGACGCGGCGGCGATGATGTTGTGCCCGCAGGCGTGACCGACGTCGGGCAGCGCGTCGTATTCCGCGCACAGCGCCACGTGCAGCGACCCGTGTCCGGCCGAGGCGCGAAAGGCCGTCGCGAGACCGGCGATTCCACGTTCGACCACAAAGCCGTGGGACTCGGCCGCCAGGGCGACCGCCTCGGCGCTCACGAACTCTTCGTAGCCGAGTTCGGGATGCGCGTGGATGAAGTGGCTCAGGTCGAGTAGGTCCTGGCGGGCCGCGGTGACGGCCGTAGTAGCTCGGTCCTGCGGCGTCATTCGACGACGGCGACTACGTCGCCGGCGCTGACCGCGTCGCCAGGCTTGACTTTGATTGCGGTGACCACGCCCGATTTCTCGGCTCCGACGGCGTTCTCCATCTTCATCGCCTCGAGGATGACCAGCGTGTCACCCGCGTTCACTGACTGGCCCACTTCAACGGACACCTTGACGATGGTGCCTTGCATCGGCACCGAGACGGTGCCCGAACCGCTCCCGACGACGCCCGCGTGGTGCTGGCGGCGGGGCTTGGCGGCGGTACTCGTGGGTTTGCCCAACCCGTCGTCACCGGTGTCGTCCAGCCAGAGTGCGACGGTGACTCGACGCCCGTCGACCTCGGCGAGGACGTCGCGGCGAACGAGTCCGTCGCCCGCGCCCGCGCCCGCGCCACTGGCCCCGGGGCTCGTGATCCCCGAGAAGTCGAGGGTCTCCTCGACCCATTTCGTGGAGTGGGTCCCGTTCACGAAGTCGTCGCTCGACAGGATGATCGTGTCGGCCGGCAGCGTGGTCGCCACACCGTCGATCGTCGTCTCTTCGATGGCGCGCAGCATCCGCCGCCGAGCGCGCTCGCGATCGGGCGCCCAGACGATGAGCTTGCCGATGAGGTTGTCGTAGTACTGGGAGATCGTGTCGCCGGTCTCGTAGCCGGCGTCGAGGCGAACACCGGGCCCCGCCGGCTGGCGGAACGCGGTGATTGTCCCCGGTGACGGGACGAAGCGACCACCCGCTGGGTCCTCGGCGTTGATTCGGATTTCGATAGCGTGCCCGTCACGACGTATGTCGTCCTGTCCGAAGGGGAGCGCTTCACCCGAGGCAATGCGCAACTGCCACTCGACGAGGTCGAGTCCCGTGACCAACTCGGTCACCGGGTGTTCGACCTGGAGCCGGGTGTTCATCTCGAGGAAGAAGAACTCGTCATCCTGGTAGAGGAACTCGACGGTGCCGGCGTTCACGTAGCCGCACGCGCGCGAGACCTTGACGGCCGCCTCGCCCATCGCGACGCGGATGGCGTCTGGGAAGTTCGCGGCCGGCGATTCCTCGACGAGCTTTTGGTGGCGCCGTTGGGCCGAGCAGTCGCGTTCGCCGAGCCAGAGCGTGTTGCCGTGGGTGTCGGCGAGCACTTGCATCTCAATGTGGCGCGGCCACGTCAGGTACCGCTCGACGTAGCACTCGGCGCGGCCGAAGTAGCTGAGCGCCTCGCGCTGGGCACTCTCGAAGGCCGCGGCCGCCTCGTCCGGTCCTGTCACGACCTTCATCCCGCGTCCACCACCGCCGTACGCAGCCTTGATGGCGACCGGCCACCCGAACTCGCGACCGAACTCCACGACCTCGTCGGCGTGCTGGAGCGTCTCGTTGCGACCGGGGACGCCGGCCACGCCGGCGCGCTCGGCCGCGAGCCGCGAGGAGATCTTGTCGCCCATGACCTCGATGGCCTCGGGCGGCGGTCCGATGAAGGTGACGCCGCGTGCGGTGATGGCGCGCGCGAAGTCGGTGTTCTCTGAGAAAAAGCCGTAGCCGGGGTGCACGGCGTCAGCGCCGGAGCGTTCGATGATCGCGAGGATCGCCTCGGTATTGAGGTAGCTCTCGGCGGCGGTCGAGCCACCGAGCGCGTAGGCCTCGTCGGCCAGGCGAACGTGCAGCGCGTGGCGGTCGAGTTCGGAGTAGACGGCCACGGTCGCGATGCCGAGCTCACGACACGTGCGCATGACCCGCACGGCGATTTCGCCACGGTTGGCGATTAGGACCTTCTGTAACACGTGTTCCTCCGTCTCAGCACTGTCCTTTTCTACCACTCGGCCTCTCGACCCTAGAGTCTGTGCGTGGATTCGATGATCTGGCAGGTCGAGGACGTGACGTCCATCGATTCGACCAATTCGTGGCTCGTGGAGCAGGCTCGCGCGGGCGCGCCCGAGGGGCGCGCCATCCTCGCGGGGTTCCAGCGAGCCGGTCGGGGACGGCTGGACCGCAGCTGGGAGGCGCCCGCCGACAGCGCGCTGCTGCTCTCGCTGCTGCTGAGACCCCCGACACTTCGTGGTGCGTCGTGGGCGGTGGCGATGGTGGCGCTTTCGGTGCGCGCGGCCCTCGTGCGCCTGAGCGGCGTACGACCGCAACTGAAGTGGCCGAACGACCTCGTGATCGACGACGAGAAGCTCGGTGGGCTGCTCGCCGAATTGGTAGCCGACGATCCGCCCGCCGTGGTCGTCGGCGTCGGCGTCAACCTCACCGAGTACCCGCCGGGGCTCAGGGCGACCAGCGTGCGGCACCGCTCGGGCGTGACCCTATGGCCGCGCGCGCTCGCGGACATCGTCTTCGAGGAAGTCGAGGGACGTCGTGGCCTGCTCGACGACGAAGCGGGGCTGGAGACACTTCGTGACGAGTACCGCAGCGCGTCGGCGACCATAGGCAGGCGTGTCCGTGTCACCCTGCTCGAAGACACCGTGGTCGGTGACGCCGTCGACGTCGACGAGAACGGTGCGCTCGTGGTCGACGTGAGCGGCGAACGGCGCGTCTTCTCTGCGGCTGACGTCGTGCACCTGCGCGCCCAGGACCAGGCCGGCGACTCGTGAGCGCCCTGCGAGTGCTGGTTACCGGGGCAGCTGGCCAGGTCGGGGTGGACCTCGTCTCGACGTTGCGCGGGGAGTTCCCGCCGGGCGCAGACCCGAGCTGGCAACCCGACGGCGTGGCCGTCGGGAGCGATGAGTTCGAGGTGCTCGCGCTGGCGCGGCGCGAGTTCGACATCACCAACCGCGAGGCGGTAAGGAACGCGCTTTCGCTCGCGCGACCGGACGTGGTCGTCAACCTCGCGGCCTATACGGCCGTTGATCGGGCTGAACAGGACATCGAGGCGTGTTACGCCGTGAACGCGGACGCGACGGGACTGCTGTCGGAGTCTTGTGCGACGCTCGGCGTCCACTTCGTCACGGTCTCGACGGACTACGTCTTTGACGGGCAGAAGGGAGCCGGGTACGTCGAGGACGACCCACCCAACCCCCAGAGCGTCTACGGGGCGTCCAAGAGGGTCGGTGAACAACAGTGCCGTGCGCAGGACACCATCGTGCGCACGTCGTGGGTGATGGGCGTGCGCGGCCAGAGCGTCGTGCACGTCATCGCCGAACGGGCTGGGAACGGGTCGACCGTCCGATTCGTGGACGACCAGACCGGAACCGTCACGCTGGCCGCCGACCTCGCCCGGGCGCTCGTCACGATCGTGCGCGAACGGCCCGGGGGCGTGTGGCACGTCGCGAACGAGGGGACCACCACCTGGTTCGAGGTGGCGCGCTTCGTCGGCCACGAGATGGGCCGCGACGACTCGTTCGCCACACCCATCTCGACCGCGGCGCTCTCGCCCCAACCACTCGCGACGCGGCCGGCGCGTAGCGACCTGGACACCACTAAATGGCGGTCGCGCTGGTCGGCGTTGCCCGACTGGCGCGACGGCGTCGCGCGACTGTTGCGGGACCGGACGTCGTCGTGACCGTGCCCGTGACCGCGGTCGTTGTGGACTACCACGCCGACGAAGCGTTGGTGGACTGCGTGCGCTCGCTGCGCGCCAATGACGTCGATCGGATCGTGGTGGTCGAGAACGGTCTGCCCGGCTCGACCAGCGCGTACGTCGACCTCGATGCGGTGACCCTCGTGGAACCCGGTCTCAACCTCGGCTACGGCCGGGGCGTGAATCGTGGCGTGGCCGCCGAGCGGTCCAATCCCTATCTGCTGATCGCGAACCCCGACCTCATCGTGCACGACGGCGCGGTGGCCACGATGGTGGACTACCTCGACGAGCACCCCGGCGTCGGCGTCGGCGGCCCGACCATCGAACGACCCGACGGGTCGCGGTACCCCTCACTACGAGTCTTTCCCAACGTGTGGCTCGCCGGGGCCCACGCCTTGCTCGCGCCCTGGTGGCCGGGCAACCCGGCGACGGCGCGCTACCGGTCGCCCCGTGCCGATGGCACGGTTGACTGGGTCTCGGGCGCCTGCTTCCTGATCCGACGGTCGGTCTTTGAGGCGGTGGGTGGTTTCGACGAGCGCTACTTCATGTTCGCCGAGGACATGGCCTTGTGCTGGCAAGTCCGCGGCGCTGGGTGGGACATCGCGGCGGTACCCGACGCGGTCGTGACCCACGTCGAGGGGCTCTCGAGGCAGCGCGCGTCGCGGGCCATGATCGTCGCGCACCACCAGAGCGCTTTGCGTTTCGAGTGGCAGACCGCTCGCGGCTGGCGACGGCTCCTGGCCCCGGTGGCGAGTGCGGTGCTCGGCGTACGCCTGGTGGCCATGTTGACGGCCGACTCGTGGTCTCGGCGCACGCGGCCGTAGACTGGGGCGGGGCTGCGGGTGGTTCTGTGGTTGAAAGTCGAGGCCAGCCGCGGGCGAAACGACCCACGTAAGGCGTCTTGTCGACGCTGAGCATGGCGCGGTTTAGAAGTAAGTCCTGCCCGCTCACGGTCACCGTGGCCGCGAGGGGAGCCGGTGAAGTGCACGGGAACGACGTCGGAGAGCCTCGGCTGCCGACAGCGCGTGTGGACACCGCCGCAGGCAGGTGTGGGGTCAAAGACCAGGTCAGACACCCGTAGCCCCATGATGACAGTCCGTCTACCGGTAGGGTGAAACACGACATGAGTGTGTTCAGCAAGATTCTGAGGGCCGGTGAGGGCAAGCGCGTGCGTCAGCTCGCCGAGCTGGTCGGACCCATCAATGAGTTAGCCGATGAGATCGGGGCGTTGAGCGACGCCGAACTGCGGGCCAAGACCGACGAGTTCCGTGGTCGCCTCGCCGACGGCGAGACCCTCGATGACTTGCTCATCGAGGCCTTCGCCGTGGTCCGCGAGGCCGCCACTCGCGTGCTGGGCCAACGGCACTACGACGTCCAGCTGATGGGTGGCATGGCGCTGCACTTCGGGTGGATAGCTGAGATGAAGACCGGTGAGGGCAAGACCCTCGTCTCGACGCTGCCGGTGTACCTCAATGCCCTGACGGGCAAGGGCGTCCACGTCGTCACCGTCAACGACTACCTCGCCACGCGTGACGCCAACTGGATGGGTGAGCTGCACCGATTCCTCGGGTTGAGCGTCGGTCGCGTTGGCCCCGACCTACCAGACTTCGAACAGAAGCGCGAGGCCTACGCGTCTGACGTGACCTACGGGACGAATACCGAGTTCGGCTTCGACTACCTGCGCGACAACATGGCCCGACGTCGCGAACACATGGTCCAGCGTGGTCATAACTACGCCATCGTCGACGAGGTGGACTCGATTCTGATCGACGAAGCTCGCACCCCGCTGATCATCTCGGGACCCGCTTCTGACGTGACCAAGTTGTACTACCAGTTCGCGTCGATCGTGCGGACCCTCGTGCGCGACGAGGACTATGAGGTCGACGAGGAGAAGAAGACCGTCGTGCCCACTGAGTCGGGCATCGAGAAAGTCGAACGTCAACTCGGGGTTACCAACCTCTACGACGCGGTCGCGACGAACTACGTCCATCAATTGGGTCAAGCCTTGCGCGCGAAGGAACTCTTCCACCGAGACAAGGACTACTTGGTCGACGCCGGTGAGGTGAAGATCGTCGATGAGTTCACCGGCCGGACGCTCGAGGGCCGCCGTTGGTCGGACGGCCTCCACCAGGCGGTCGAGGCCAAGGAGCGAGTACGGATCCAAGAGGAGAACCACACCTGGGCGACCGTGACCCTGCAGAACTACTTCCGGCTCTACGAGAAGCTCGCGGGTATGACCGGTACCGCCGAGACCGAGGCCAGCGAGTTCGGCAGCACTTACAACCTCGCGGTCGTGCCGATCCCGACGCACCGGCCGTCACGTCGCGTAGACGAACCGGACCTGATCTTCAAGACCGAAGAGGACAAGTTCAACGCGATCGTCGAGGACGTCCGGGCCCGAACGGACATCGGCCAGCCGATCCTGCTCGGCACCGCGTCGGTCGAGAAGTCCGAACTGCTCTCTCGAGCACTGTCCAAGGCGGGTATCGCCCACGAAGTGCTCAACGCGAAGCAGCACTTCCGCGAAGCCGAGATCGTGGCCCAAGCGGGCCGCAAACACGCCGTGACAGTGGCGACGAACATGGCTGGACGAGGCGTGGACGTGATTCTGGGTGGCAACGCCGAGGGTCTGGCGCGCCGCGAGGTGGCCGCCCAGGGGCTGGTGGCGGGCACCGAGGAGTATGACGCCGCCTACACGGCGGCACTGGCGCAGTTCAAAGAGGTCTGTGACCGCGAAGGCGATGAGGTCCGAGAAGTGGGCGGACTCTACGTGCTCGGCACCGAACGTCACGACTCGCGACGGATCGACAACCAGCTGCGTGGTCGCTCCGGCCGCCAAGGTGATCCCGGCGAGAGTCGCTTCTATCTCTCACTCGAGGATGACCTCCTGAGACTCTTCGCGACGGGGGCGGTGTCCTGGGTGATGGAACGGGCGATGCCCGAGGGCGAGGCCATCGAGGCGAAGATGGTCTCCAAGGCGATCGAGCGGGCCCAGAACACGGTGGAGGCGCGCAACGCCGAGATCCGCAAGGACGTCCTCAAGTACGACGAGGTCATGAACGAGCAGCGCAAGGTGATCTACGCGCGGCGCCAGCAGGTGATCGACGGCGAGGACATCCACGAGGCGACGCTCGAGATGATCGAGCGACAGATCGCCGCCATGGTCGAGACGTACCTCGAGAGTGAGTTTCCCGAGGCGTGGGACCTCAATGCCCTGCTCGTGGACTTGCCGACCTACTACCCGACGACCGTGACGATGTCGACCCTGGAGTCCTTCGCCGATCGCGACGAGGCTATCGAGGCCATCGTGAACGACGCATTGACCGAGTACCAGGCCAAGTGCGAGGAGTACCCCGGCGGCCTCGACACGGCCAAGGAGATCGAACGCGACGTGATGTTGCAGATCCTCGACCAACGCTGGCGCGACCACCTGTCGGACATGGACTACCTGCGTGACGGCATCCACTTGCGCCAAGTCGCCCAACAGGACCCGCTCACGGCGTGGCAGAAGGAGGGCTACGTCATGTTCGAGCATCTCCTCGACGCCGTCGAGACCGATTTCGTCCGTTACGTCACCCACGTGGAGGCGACCGCGCCCGAGGAAGAGGCGATCCTCCAAGACGACGGGCTCGAGCTGGCCGTGACCAACGTCGCCGAAGTCGCGCCGGGCGCCGTGGAACTGCCGACGCACACGAGTGGCGCCTCGGCCACTGCGACCAAGCCCAACGAGAAACTCGGGCGCAATCAGCCGTGTTGGTGCGGTTCAGGGCGGAAGTTCAAGCAGTGCCATGGCCGACCCTAAAGCGGAGAACGCGCTGCGAGAGGCGCAGGCGTCGCTCGGTGTGCTCGAAGAGCGGTGGGGCTCGGCTCGCGAGTACCTGAGCATCGACGAACACCGAGCCCGTCACGCGATACTGAACGACGAGGCGTCGTCGCCGGATCTGTGGAACGACCAGGATCACGCGCGTGCGGTCACCACGGAACTGGGCCGCTTGACCAGCGAGCTTGAGGCCTTCGATCAACTTCGACGCTCTCTAGACGACTGTGCGGTGCTGATTGACTTCTCCGCTGAATCATTGAGCTCGGGTGACGTGGACTGGACGCTGCTCGACGAGCTGCGCGCCAACGTGGCCGCGGTGGACGCCGCACTGACGGCTCTGGAGACCCAGAGCCTGCTCTCGGGTCCTTACGACCAGAACGACGCCATCGCCGAGCTCCACGCGGGTGCCGGCGGCACCGACGCCCAGGATTGGACCGAGATGCTGCTGCGGATGTACTCGCGGTGGGCCGAGCGTCGCGGCTTTGGCGTCGAGGTGGATGAGGTCACCGAGGGACAAGAGGCGGGCCTGCTATCAGCCACGTTCATCGTGAAGGGCCCCTTCGCCTACGGGTGGCTCTCCGCGGAGCGCGGCGTGCACCGTCTCGTGCGGATCAGCCCGTTCGACTCCCAGGCGCGTCGTCAGACCAGCTTCGCCAGCCTCGAGGTCACACCATTGCTCGACGACGACGCCCACGAGGTCGATATCGACGAGAAGGACCTTCGCATCGATACCTATCGATCATCGGGGGCCGGTGGTCAGCACGTCAACAAGACGGACTCGGCCATTCGAATCACGCACCTGCCTTCGGGGATCGTCGTCAGCTGTCAGAACGAGCGCAGTCAACACCAGAACCGGGCGCGCGCACTGCAGATCCTGACCGCCAAACTCGCCGAACGAGCTCGAGTCCAGCGGCGCGCCGAGATGGATGCGCTGACGGGGGACCGGTCGGACAACGCCTGGGGGTCCCAGATTCGCAGTTACGTCCAGGCGCCGTACCAGTTGGTGAAGGACCACCGAACCGATGTCGAGACCGGGAACGTGGACGCGGTCCTCGACGGGGACATCGACGTCTTCATGGAGGCCGAACTTCGCCGTCAGCGCACAGGGAACTGATTGCGGCGCTTCACACCGGCTGATGACGACGCGGAGCCGCTCGCAAACTAGAATGCGCAAGGAGATTCTGGGTGTTCCACCACCGACCAAGTGAACCCGAAGGGGCATTGCCGTGATTCGTTTCGAGAACGTGTCGAAGACGTACAAGAACGGGACGCCCGCGCTAAAGGACATCTCGCTCGACATCGCGAAGGGCGAGTTCGTCTTTCTCGTTGGCGCGTCGGGTTCTGGCAAGACGACGTTCCTTCGTCTGTTGTTGCGCGAGGAGTTGCCCGACCGCGGGCGCATCCTCGAGGCGGGTCGTGACATCAGCGAACTGTCCAAGTGGCGTGTGCCGTACTTGCGGCGCAA
>JAKBGV010000061.1 GCA_021837305.1 Actinomycetes bacterium | reverse complement strand
CCGCTTCGCCGCCTCGATGGCCGGCGCGCGCATCGTCGACGACCCGGCGACGGCTGACCTCGTGTTCGTCTGTCGGCCGAACAACCCGACCGGCGAGCTGCCCGACGTGCCAACGGTGGCGGGTCAGGTGGTGATCGACGAGGCCTACGCCGACTACGCGGGCGTCGACGCCCTGGACAGGATCGACGAGGGAGCGATCATCCTGCGCACGTTCTCCAAGGCCTTCGGCCTCGCCGGCGCGCGGGTGGGCTACGCCTTGGCGAGTCCCGAGCTCATCGCGGTCCTGTCGTCGCGCCAGGCGCCGCTGTCGGTGTCGTCGCTCTCGGCCGCGTTGGCGATGGCGGCCCTCGCGAGCCCACCCGACGTCGGCCCCCAGATCGCCGAGCGCGAGCGCATGGCGGTCCGCCTCGGTGAGCTCGGTCTCACGCCGGTGCCCTCGTACACGAACTTCCTCTACGTGCCGATGGACGACCCCCAGCGGATCGTCGACGCGATGCTGCCCTACGGCATCGTGCTGAGGGCCTTTACGGGCGGACTGCGCATCAGCGTGCGCGACGAGGTCGACGACGACCAGCTGCTCGACGCGCTCGCCACCGTGCTGCTCGGCCGCGACGCGGTGGCGCCGGCGGTGCGTCACCGTCGCGCGACGGCCGAGACCCGGTTCGCCATCCGTCTTCGCGTGCCCGGCGAGGGTCGCGTCCTCGTCCAGTCGGGCGAGGGCTTCTATGACCACATGCTCCAGCAGCTCGCGTTCCACGCGGGGATGGACCTGCGCGTCGAAGGCGTGGGCGACCCTGAGACCGGTGACCACCACGCGGTGGAGGACATGATGCGGACCTTCGGCGAGGCCCTCGACCTCGCACTCGGTGACCGGCGCGGCCTCGCGCGCTACGGTGAAGCGCGCGTCCCGATGGATGAGGCGCTCGCGCACGCCGTCGTGGATCTTTCGGGTCGCGCGACCGCGACCCTCGCGATCGACCCCGACCCCGGGATGGCCGCGCACGCGCTCGAGTCCCTCGTCCAGACGGCGCGCATCACGCTGCACGTGACCGCGACGGGCACCAACGCCCACCACGTCGCCGAAGCAGCCTTCAAGGCCGTGGGTCGCGCACTCGCCCAGGCGCTGGTGCGCGACGGGGGACTCGTCCGCTCCACCAAGGGCTCCCTGTGAGCGAGGTCGTTATCGTCGACTACGGCGCCGGCAACACCCGGTCGGTCCAGGCGACGCTCGCGCGCCTCGGTTACTCGAGTGTGGTGAGCGCGGATCCCGCACGCATCGCGGCGAGCTGGTACGTCGTGTTGCCGGGCGTCGGCTCGGCCCGAAGCGCCATGGACCACCTCACCGAGACGGGTGCCGCCGACGCGATTACCCGTCGGGTGTCGTCGGGACTCCCGGTGCTCGGGATCTGCCTTGGGCTCCAGTTAGCGCTCGAGTCGAGTGAGGAGGACGGTGGCGTCACCGGACTCGGCCTCGTGCCCGGCCGAGTCGTGCGGCTGAAGGACGAGCGGGTGCCGCGGCTCGGCTGGTCTCTGGTCGACCCGTGGGGCGAGGCGTACTACTTCGCGCACTCCTTCGGTGCGGTCACCCCCGCCGCGGTGGCCACCGCCGAAGGGGTCACGGCCGCGGTGTCGCACGGCTCGTTCCTCGGCGTCCAGTTCCACCCCGAAAAGAGCGGGCCCGCGGGCCTCGCGTTCTTGGACCAGTGCCTCTCCCTCGTCTGATCCCCTGCCTCGACGTCGCCCATGGGCGGGTGGTCAAGGGCGTCAACTTCGTCGGACTGCGCGACGTGGGTGACCCCGTCGAGCTCGCCGTCCACTACAGCGCCGGCGGCGCCGACGAGCTCGTCCTGCTCGACATCACGGCCACACTCGACGAGGCCGCGACGATGACCTCGGTCGTGCGTGCCGTGGCTGACGTCCTCGACATCCCCTTCACGGTCGGCGGCGGCGTGCGCACGGTCGCCGACGCGTCGCGCATCATCGAGTCCGGCGCCGATCGGGTGTCGCTCAACTCAGCCGCCGTCGCCTCACCCGAACTGATCCAGGCCATCGCCGACCGGTTCGGCTCCCAGGCGGTGGTGGTCGCCATTGACAGCGGCGGCGGCGTCGTGCACACCCACGGCGGCCGCACGCCCACGACTCGTCGTACCGTCGAGTGGGCCCGCGAGGCCACCGAACGTGGCGCGGGCGAGATCCTGCTCACCTCGATCGATCACGACGGCCGTCGCGAGGGCTTCGACCTCGTTCTCACGGCGGCGGTGCGCGCGGCGGTCCCGGTCCCGGTCATCGCCTCGGGCGGCGCGGGCGGCGCACAACACGTCGCCGACGCATTGGCGGTCACCGACGCGGCGCTCATCGCGTCGATCGTCCACGAGGACCCCGCTGGCCTGCCCGGCCTTCGTCGAGCGATCGAAACGTGCGGCGTGAAACTGCGCCCGTGGAAGGAGTGACGTGAGCGAACTACGAGCGGCGATCGTGCAGGACGACGACACCGGACGGGTGCTGATGCTCGGCTGGATGGACGACGAGGCACTCGAGCTGACCCGGTCCACGGGCTACGTGCACTTCTTCTCCCGGTCGCGCCAGCGACTGTGGAAAAAGGGTGAGACGTCGGGCAACACCCTGCGCGTGGTCGAGGTGTTACCCGACTGTGACGACGACGCGTTGATCGTGCGCGCCCGTCCCGACGGGCCGACCTGTCACGACGGGTCGACGTCGTGCTTCACGCCCTGGCTGTGGCGCACCATCTTGCGTCGCGAGGCCGCCGACGAGGCCGGCTCCTACGTCGCGGCGTCGCTGCGCGCGGGCGCGCCCTTCGCGGCGCGCAAGGTCGGTGAGGAGGCGGCCGAGGTGATCGTGGCCGCCCTTAGCGAGTCGGACGAACGCGTCGTGAGCGAGGCGGCCGACTTGTGGTTCCACCTCCTGTTGTTGCTGCGCAGTCGAGGACTGGACCCCGCCGATGTCGAGGACGAACTGCGGCGTCGCCAGCGCTGAGCGAGTCGTCTCGCGAAGTTCATCCCCGCCCCACGCAGTGCTCACGGTGCGTTCATCGGCGCCCCGTAGAACTACGGCATGCACATTGCTACCAAGAAACCAGATGTCCGCTTCGCGCGGCTCACCGTCCTGGCGCTCGCCGCCACGATGATCCCCCTGTCCCTGTCGGTGGGGGCCAGTGCCTCGGCCAAGGCCGCCGGCCCAACCCTCGTTGTCTACTCGGCCCAGGGGTACGACTCCGCGACCGTCAAGGCGTTCAACGCCACGCACCCCGGCTTTACCGTGACCCTCAATGACAATTCGACCGGGCCGCTCCTCCAGCAGATTCAGGCGGAGGGCAACCACCCGACCTGGGGAGTGCTGTGGGTTGACGGGGCTCAGGCCTTCGCCCAACTCGACCGTGAGGGTCTCCTCGCCAAGCACATCGTGCCCAAGGTGTCGTTCAATACCGTTGGTCGTGCGAACATCCCCGCCGATGGCAGCTACGTGCCCACCGGACTCACCGCGACGGGTGCACTGGTCTATGACTCGGCACAGATCAAAGCGTCCCAGCTGCCCAAGACCTGGGCCGACCTGCTGAAGGCGAAGTACAAGGGAATGCTCGGCATGAACGACCCGACCCAGTCGGGCCCCACCTATCCGCTCATCGCGGGCGTCATGAACTATCTCGGTCACTACCGGTTCGGCTCGACGGCCGCAGCGGTGAAGGCCGGCGAGGCGTACTTCACCAAGTTGAAGGCCAACGGGCTCGTGATCAACGCGACCAACGGTCCGACCCTCAGCGCCATCGCGGCGCACACGATCAAGATGGCGATCATCCAGAGTTCGGCCGGCTACGGCGCCGAGGTCTCCACGTCGCCCACGTTCCGGGTGGCCTACCTCAACCCGGTGACTGCGCTGCCAGGGGTTATTGGCATCGACGCCAAGATGCCCAAGTCGGTTCGCGCCGAGGCGCAGAAGTTCGTCGACTACGTCCTTTCTCCGGCTGGTCAGCACGTCATGCAGATCGGTGACCCCCAGGGTGACTCGCTCTTCTGGCCGGTGCTGAACGGCGAGAAGCCCGCCAACAAGGTGATCCCGCCGCTCAGCACGGTGCCGATGCAGACGACTAACCCATACGTCTGGGGTCCGCTCGAGCCTTCGATCAACACCTGGTTCAGCGCCAACATCAACAACGGCTAGCCAATCGTCCCCGCGGCGCTGCGGCCCTCGTGGGCCGCAGCGCCGCCCCTTGAAGGACCCCCATGGCGACTGAACTCACCACGATTCCACCTCCGCTCGTCCACCGTCGCCGACGTCTGTCGGTGGCCTCAGTCGCGCTTTGGGCGGTGCTCGGCCTGCTCATCATCGCGCCGGTCGTCTCCTTCTTGTTGCTCGCGACGAGTCCGCGGCTCTTCCAGCAAGGCCCGGAGTACTTCACGTTGCGCTACGTGGCGGAGGCGTTGCGAGGCTCAACGGGTCGGGGCATTATTGATTCGCTCTGGGTCTCGCTGACCGTGTCGGTCGTGTCGGTCGTTGTCGCGACCGTCTTCGCGTGGCTCATCCACCGCACCAACGTCTACGGGCGGCGGGTGTGGGCCGTGCTGATGTGGTTGCTGCTCATCGTGCCGACCTGGATGATGACCCTGGGGTGGAGTGACCTGCTGCAGCCCTACGGGGCGGCCAGCTTCCTCGGTGTCAACACGCACTTCCTCTACGGTGAGTTCTTCGGACCACTCGGTATCGTGATCGTCCTTAGCACTGCGGCGTTGCCCTTCGCCTACTTCGTGATCGCCGCGGGTCTGCGCGGACTCGGCTCGGAGTTCGAGGACGCGGCGCGCATACACGGCGCCACCCGGTGGCGCACGATGCAGACGGTGCTGCCGATCATCGCCCCCGCGTTGTTGAGCGCTTTCGCGATCAGTTTCGCCGAGACCATGAGCGACTTCGGCGTTGCCTTCACGCTCGGCTATCACGCGAATTTCCCGATGGCGACGTTCGCCCTCTTCAACGCGATCAGCAGCTTTCCCGCCAACTTCTCGGTGGCGGCGGTGATCGCCATCGTGTTGATCCTCTCGACGATCCCGCCGATCCTGCTGCAGTCACGGATCATGCGCCGACGGTCCTACGCGGTGCTGTCAGGGCGTAGCCGTCCCGCCCGGCGCCGCGAGTTCGGCACCCTCGGGCGCCTTGGCGCGACGGCGGGAATCGGTGCGGTCTTCCTCCTCGCTCTCGGTGTCCCCGTCTTCGGGGCCGTCGCGGGTTCGTTCGTGACGAACCTCGGCATCTACTCGTCGAGTCCGGTCCGACTGTCGACCGCCTTCTACCAACAGGTGCTGCACCCGTCGATCGCGGACAAGAGTCTCGCCGCGCCGCTCATCTTGTCCAACCAGTTGGGACTGGTGGTCGCGTCGGTGACCGGGTTGCTCGCGATCGTGCTCGCCCGGCGGCTCATCACCAATGTCGGTGGCTGGAGCCAGCGGATCACCGACGTCTTCCTGCTCGGCTCGGTCGCGGTCCCGGGCGTCGTGCTCGGGGTCGGCTACATCTTCTTCTACAACCTCTCCTTCATCAGCAATCACGTCGTGGACCTGTACAAGACCCTCCCGTTGCTCATGCTCGCGCTAGTGGCGAATTCCTTACCGGGCCAGACGCGCTTCATGGCCGGCCCGGTCGGACAGATCCAGCCGTCCCTCGCCGAGGCGTCCCGCGTGCACGGGGCGTCGCGGTGGCGCACGTGGCGAACGACGAGCCTGCCCCTGGTCTCGAGGGTGCTGCTCTGGGGATGGCTGCTCACCTTCACCAAGACCATCGCCGAACTCGCGATCTCCCAGATCCTGTATCCGCCGAGCGCGGAACCGGCCTCGGTGACCATCCAGGCCTACCTCGCCAACTTCCAGCTCGGCACCGGCACGGCAATGACGGTCTTGACGCTGCTCGAGATGCTCGCCGTGATCGTGGTCGCGCTTGGGCTCTACCACCTGGTGACACCCCGAGGCTGGCGTCGGATCGGGTGGAGCGGGGTGAAGTCGTGACCGTGACCCAGCCTCGCGCCGTCGGCGTCTCCCTCGAGGGCGTGACGAGGCAGTTCGGCGACAAGGTGGCCCTCGACGGCGTCAGTTTGGACGTGGCGCCGGGAACGTTCCTCGTGCTGCTCGGTCCGTCGGGGTCGGGAAAGACGACGCTGTTGCGCTGCCTCGCCGGGATCGAACGGCCGAGTGCCGGTGTGATCGCTATCGACGATCGCGTCGTTGTTGGCCCACGAGGATTCGTCGCCCCGGAGAAGCGGGGCCTCGCGATGGTCTTCCAGGACTACGCCCTCTGGCCCCACCTCACGGTCGCGAAGAACGTCGCCTTCCCGCTCGCCACCTCGCGGCGCACCAAGGTCGAGCGCGCGGCGCGCGTGAGCGACCTGCTCGAGCGGGTGGGGATCGCCCACCTGGCCGAGCGCTACCCCAACGAGTTGTCCGGCGGCGAACAGCAGCGTGTCGCACTCGCCCGGGCGCTGTCGGCGGAGGTCGGTCTCGTCCTCTTCGACGAGCCGCTCTCCAACCTCGACGCCGACCGGCGCGAACAACTGCGCGTCGAGATTGCGACGCTGACCCGGGCGGCGGGGGTGACGGCCGTCTACATCACCCATGACCAGTCCGAGGCCTTCGCCCTGGCGGACCAGGTGGGGGTACTCAATCACGGTCGGCTCGTCCAGCTCGACACGCCCGAGTCGATCTACCAACGTCCGATCAACGCCTTCGTCGCCCGGTTCACGGGGCTCGCCGGCGAGTTCCCCGTCTCGTCGCTGACCGCTACCGGAGCCAATCGGTACGACGTGACATTGCCGTTCGCCCCGGGGCATCGAATCCTCGCCACCGCTACCCAACGGGTCGATCCCGACGAGGCGGTGAGCCTATTCGTGCGAGCCGCGGGTGTCGAACTGCTCGAGCCAAGCGATCCTCGCGGGGTGCCCGGCGTCGTCGTTGACGCCGCCTTCAACGGACGGGGCTACGACCACGTGGTGCGAGTCGGACCGCAGGCCGTCCTTAGTAAGGTTTTCTCATCGCACCGGTTCGACCGGGACCACGCCGTCAAGGTCTGCTTCGACGCGTCGTCGTGTTTTGTGATGAATCCGGGAAAGGTGAGTTCATGATCGCAGTGGTGACGGGATCGACGGGCGTGGTCGTGCTCGTCGGCGCGGTCTTCCTCGCGTGCGCCGTGGAGATGGTCGAGGCGCTCACCATCGTGCTCGCGGTCGGCCACACCCGCGGGTGGCGCTCGGCCTTCGAGGGGACCGCGGTGGCCCTCATTGTCCTCGCGGCGCTCGTGGCCCTGTTCGGCCCGGCGCTCGTGCACGTGCCGCTCAGCGTGCTTCGCCTCGTGGTGGGCGGGGTGCTGCTGATCTTTGGGATGCAGTGGCTGCGCAAGGCGATCTTGCGATCGAGCGGGCTCAAGGCCATGCACGACGAGGACGCGATCTACCGCGCCAAAGTCGCCGAGTTGGAGTCGGCCGGGGCGACCCAGCGCGACCGGATCGCCTTCGTCATGGCGTTCAAGGGTGT
>JAKBGV010000060.1 GCA_021837305.1 Actinomycetes bacterium | reverse complement strand
AAGCGGTTACATTCGCGGTGCTAGCGCAGTCAGGGGGAGACATGGTCGATTCGCCAGCGACGATCTACGACGTCGCCGCCCGCGCCGGCGTCTCCATCGCCACGGTGAGCCGAGCGATCAACGCCCTCGACTCGGTGCGACCCGAGACCCGCGAGCGGGTCCTCGCCGCCATGGAGGAACTCGAGTTCGTCCCCAACTCGGTCGCGCGCGGGCTCTCGAGCGGCAAGCGCTGGATTCTCGGACTGGTCTTCATGCGCGCCGGCGTCGACAGCGGCGTGCTCGGGGTGGAGGAGGCGAGCCTGCTCTACACCGACATCGTGATCCGCGGCGCCGAGACGCGCGCCGCCCAACACGGCTTCTCGCTGCTGTTGAGCAGCTCGGACGACAGCCACCCCTCGAACATGTCCTCGCTGCTCAACCTCACGGGCACGGTCGACGGGCTGATCCTGCTCGATCGGGTCTTGAAGGACGAGGACGTGGCGTACCTGTCCAAGAAGATCCCGATCGTGCTCTTGTCGGGTCGGGGCGACTTCCCCTCGGCGGCGACCGTGCGCGTCGACAACGAACAGGCCATGCGCAACCTCGCCGCGCACCTCGTCACGGTCCACGGTGTTCAAAGCGTCGGCTTCGTGACCGGCTCACAGGAGAGTCCCGACAGCGTGGCCCGCACGAACGCCTTCCTCGAGGCCATCACCGAGCTCGGCGCGACCGTGGACCCGGTCGACATCCTCGAGTCCGACTGGACCTCGGCGGGTGGCGAGGCCGTGATGCAAGAGCGCCTCGCCCTCGACCGGCCGCTGCCGCAGGCCTTCGCGTGCGCGAACGACCAGACCGCGGTCGGTGTCATCTACGCTCTCGGTGCGCGAGGGATCAATGTGCCCGAGGACGTGGCGGTGACGGGCTTCGACGACATCTCGCTCACCCGCTACTTCAACCCGTCGCTCACCACGATTCGCCAGTCCGGCAGCATCCTCGGGGAGGTCGCGGTCGACGCCCTGGTCGCCCTGCTCGACGACCCCGACGGTGAGAAGCCCACCATCGTGCTGCCCACCGAGCTGATCGTACGCGCGAGCTGCGGCTGCGCAGAGGACGTCGAGGCCAAGGCGTCCCTCGGCACGCACGAACGGCGCATCGCGGGGGTCGCGTCGTGAGGATCGTCGCGCGACGCCTCGGGCTCTACCTGCTCACGGCGTGGGTCGCCGTGACCGCCAACTTCATCTTGCCCCGGCTCATGCCCGGCAACCCCGTCCAGACGTTGATCGGCAAGATCACGAGCCAGGTCACCCCCGCCGAGATCCGCGCCATCCGCCTCTCCTTCGGCATGGGGTTCAAGCAGGGTGTCATCGCGCAGTACTTCACGTACCTCGGCCAGCTCTTCCACGGCAACCTCGGCATCTCGATCACGCTCGGTGCGCCCGTGAGCTCGATCCTGCGCGAATCGGTGCCCTGGACGATCGGTCTGATCGGGATCTCGACGATCATCAGTTTCACGCTCGGCACACTGGCCGGTGCCATGCTCGGCTGGACCCGTGGCTCGAGGTTCGACAGCCTGATCCCGACCGCGACCTTCTTCCAGGCCGTCCCCTACTTCTTCCTCGGCACCGTGATGCTGCTGGTCTTTGGCAGCAACCTGCACTGGTTCCCGGTGCTCGGCGCCTACAGCCAGAGCGCCACCCCGGGCTGGAACTGGACCTTCATCGCGAGCGTGCTGCGCTACGGCGAGCTCCCCGTCATCTCGATCGTCCTGAGTTCGGTCGCGGGTTGGATGCTCGGGATGCGCAACATGATGATCACCATGATCGGCGAGGACTTCGTGCTCATGGCCGTCGCGAAGGGCCTGCCGCGGCGCAAGGTCATCGCGCACGCCGCGCGCAACGCGGTCCTTCCGAGCATCGCGAACCTCTCGCTCGCCATCGGCCTCGTGGTATCCGGCGCCCTCTTGGTCGAGCTCGTCTTCAACTACCCCGGCGTGGGCGACCTACTGCTCCAGGCGGTCTTGAACGAGGACTACCCGCTCATCCAGGGGATCTTCCTCGTGATCACCCTGACGGTGCTCGCGGCGAACCTCATCGCCGACGTCGTCTACCTGGTCTTGGACCCGCGCACCCGCAGTGAGGCCGCGGTATGAGAGGGCTCGCGCTGCCGCGTTCGCCCAAGGTGATCCTCGGGCTCGGGATACTCGGGTTCTTCATCGTGCTCACCGTGGTCGGGCCGTGGCTCGCGCCCTACAACCCGAGCTCGACGGCCTTCACGGCGCTGCTCACGCCGTCGGCGCACCACTGGCTCGGTACGACGAGCCTCGGCCAGGACATCTTCTCCCAACTGCTCGTCGGCGCGCGCGCCACGATGGTCGTCGCCCTCGTGGCGGGCCTCGTCGCGACCTTGCTGTCGATGACCATCGGCATCTCGGCGGGCTACCTGGGCGGCGTGCCCGACGACGGGCTCACGCTGCTCTCGAACGTCTTTCTCGCCATCCCGGGCGTGCCGCTGCTGATCGTCATCGACAGCTACCTGCCGGTCAACAGCCGCTCGAACGAGTTCGTCATCGGCCTCATCATCAGTCTCACCGGCTGGGCGTGGGGCGCGCGGGTGCTGCGCGCCCAGACGATGTCGTTGCGCAACCGCGACTTCGTCGAGGCGGCGCGGATCATCGGTGAGTCGCGCCGGCGCATCATGTTCAGCGAGATCGCCCCGAACCTCCTGCCGGTGCTCGCGTCCTCGCTGCTCTTCACGGTGCTGTACTCGATCGGGGCCTACGTGACCCTCGCCTACATCGGGCTCACGAGCACCGCGACCTGGAACTGGGGCACCATGCTCTACTGGGCCCAGGCGAACAACGCGCCCCTGTCCAACGAGTGGTACTGGTTCGTGCCGCCGGGCATTTGCATCGCGCTCGTGGGCACGGGGCTCGCGCTCGTCAACTTCGGGATCGACGAGTTCATCAACCCGCGGCTGCGCGCGGCCGGCTTGACCGCCCGCCAGCGCCGTCAGCTGGGTCTGGCGCGACGAGCGCGACTCGGCGTCACGCCGGTGTTGCGCCCGGCGCCCTCACGTCGAGCGACGGGCGTGGTGGCCAAGTGAGCGCCACGATCCCGCGCGAGCACGAGCCCACCGCGGTCGTCGACGTCGCGGCGAGTGCCGTTGCGACCGGCGTCACACGCAACGAGCCCGTACTCGAGATCGAGGGTTTCAGCGTCGACTACGGAGTCGGTGCGAGCATGGTGCGCGCCGTCGATGACGTGACGCTGCGTCTCGACCGTTCGCGGGTGCTCGGCATCGCCGGCGAGAGCGGCTCGGGCAAGTCGACCCTGGTTTACGCCATGACCCGGCTACTGCGCGCACCGGGCGTCATCAGCGGCGGCCGCGCGCTGCTGCACACGACCGACGACGACGGGGTCGTCACCCCGGTCAACCTCGTGGAGGCGACCGAATCCCAGCTGCGCAAGGTCCGCTGGTCCCACGTGTCCATCGTGCTCCAGAGCGCGCTGAGCGCCCTCAACCCGGTGCTACGTATCGGCCGAGAGTTCGACGAGGTGCTGAAGACTCACCGCAAGGAGATGACCAGGGCTCAGCGCCGCGCACGCGCCGTCGAGTTGCTGCGCCTGGTCGGGCTCACCGAGGACCGGCTCGACCGCTACCCCCACGAGCTCTCGGGCGGCCAGCGCCAGCGCGTGATGATCGCCGTCGCCCTCGCCCTGGACCCCGAGCTCGTGATCATGGACGAGCCCACGACCGCGCTCGACGTGGTCACCCAACGCGAGATCATCAGCGAGCTGGCCACGCTGCGCGCGCGCTTCGGCTTCGCGATGATCTTCATCACCCACGACCTCTCGTTGCTTGTGGAGCTGGCCGACGAGATCGCCGTGATGTACGCCGGCTCGATCGTGGAGCGCGCTGGCGCGCGCGAGCTCTACGAGGCGCCACGCCACCCCTACACGCTGGGCCTACTCCACTCGTTCCCGCCACTGCACGGCGAGCGCCGCGAATTGACCGGGATACCCGGGTCGCCGCCGGACCTCGCGGACCCGCCAACGGGCTGTCGCTTCGCGCCACGGTGCACGTTCGTCATGGCACGCTGTCTCAGCGAGCGCCCGACGCTGCGCGAGCTCGGCGACGAGGGTCGCAGCGTGGCGTGCTGGCTCTTTGACCCGGCGAGCGAGTCACGGGTGCCCGTCGAGCTCTCCCTCGCGCCGTCGGCCCGACAGACCGTGGGGGAGCCGTGAGCGACGTCGAGCTCGACACGGGGGCGGTGCAGCTACGCGCGAGCCACCTCTCACGCGACTTCACGACGCGCGTGCCCGGGCGTTTCCTACGCGCGAAGCGCGTCACTCACGCCGTCGAGGACGTCAGCCTCGACCTCGTCGCGGGTCGCGTCCTCGCCGTAGTGGGCGAGAGCGGTTCGGGCAAGTCCGTGCTCGCGCGCATGCTCGCGCGCATCGTCACGCCGACCTCGGGCGAGCTCGAGCTGCGCGGCACCCCGATCGCACCCAAGGCCAAGCGCGACCTCGCCTACGCCGCGATGGTCCAGCTGGTGCTCCAGGACCCCTTCGCGTCGATCAACCCGGTCCACCAGATCCGCCACAGTCTCGAACGGCCGTTGTTGATCCACGGCGCCGAGCGCGCCCGCGTCGGTGAGCTCGCCCGGTCGGTGCTCGAACGGGTCTCGCTCGACCCGTCGGACCGGTTCCTCGACCGCTACCCCCACGAGCTCTCGGGGGGCCAGCTCCAGCGGGTCTCTATCGCGCGCGCCCTGTGCGTCAAGCCCCAAGTCCTGCTCGCCGACGAACCGATCTCGATGCTCGACGTCTCGGTGCGCCTGGGGATCTTGAACCTGCTGAAGGGGCTGTGCGACGACGAGAACCTCGCCGTGCTCTACATCACCCACGACATCGCCTCGGCGCGCTACCTGGCCGACGAGACGATTGTCATGTACGCCGGCCAGGTCGTCGAGCGCTCCGTTGGGACCGCCCTCGTCGACGAGCCGACTCACCCCTACACCCAACTGCTCATCGCCTCGGTGCCCGACCCGTCGGACCCGACGTCGATCGCCCCGCGCGCGGCCACGGCCGGTGTGATGGACAGCTCGGTGGTGGGTTGTCGCTTCGCGCCGCGCTGTCCCCACGCGAGCGCGCGCTGTCTCGCCGAGAGTCCGCCGGTCTTCGAGATCGGTCCCGGCCACCATTCGCGCTGTTGGCTGCAGGAGGGCAATCGAGTAGCGACCCCGGTGCTAACGACGCGCCGAGGAAAGGGGGGACCGACGACGACGTGAACGACCATCCAGTCGGGCGTCCACCCCCTGATGGTGGGCGCTGGCAAGGACGCGGGTCCAACCGGCCCCGCGTCAGCAGTAGGGACCCACACGGTTCATAAAGACGTCGGCGAGAGCCGGCTGGACGAAACCAATATAAAGGATGCGTATGTTTAGAAAGTCAGGAGTCGCAGTACTCGCAATGTCCTGCATGACCCTCGGGATCGTCGGACTGAGTTCCGGCGTGGCGAACGCCAGCACCAGTTCGGTGGTCTCACTCGAGGGAAACACCGGGGTTACATTCACGAACAACTTCAACCCGTTTGACTCGAGCTCCTTCGCCGCACAGTTGAGCGTCCGCTCACTGGTGAACGAGCCGCTCTTCGAGTTCGACCTGTTGAAGGCCAACACGCAGTATCCGTGGCTCGCCACCAAGTACCAGTGGGCCAACGGTGGCAGGACCTTGACCTTCACGTTGCGCAAGGGCGTCAAGTGGAGCGACGGCAAGCCATTCACCTCGGCCGACGTCGCATTTACGTTCGACCTGTTGAACCGCGTTCCGGCGGCCAACGTCTACGGCGTGCCCACGATGTCGAGCAACGCGACGGTGCATGGTCCCTACTCGGTCACGCTGCACTACGCAACGCCCCAGTACCTCAACATCACCGCCATCGCGGGTACCGCGTTGATCGTCCCCCAGCACATCTGGGCGAAGATCCACAACCCGGCGACCGCGGTCGTGACCAGGCCGATCGGGACGGGGCCGTACGAGTTGACGAGCTTCTCCACGACGGCAGTCAAGTACCACGCCAACCCCAAGTACTGGGGTGGCAAGCCGGCCGCGAGTGAGGTCCTCGTTCCGTCGTACTCGTCCAACACGGCCGCCGCGACGGCGCTCGCCGACGGGCAGCTGACCTGGGCGGGCAACGACATCGCCAACGTGAACCAGATCTTCGTCAACAAGAACCCGCGCACGAACCACACGTTCTTCGCGCCGGGTTCGACGGTGACCCTGGAGTTCAACGTGACGGGAAACGGACCGCTCAGCGACCCGGCCGTGCGTCGGGCCATCAGCGCGGGCATCGACCGCACGCAACTCTCGGTGAAGGGTGAGACGGGCTATGAGAAGCCGGCGACCTCCTCGAGCGCGTTGATCCTGCCGAACCAGGCGTCCTACCTGATCCCGTCGTTGAAGAACGACCTGTCAGCGCACGCCGATCCGGCCAAGGTCGCCTCAATCCTCACCGCCGACGGCTACGCGAAGGACTCGAACGGCTTCTACGCGAAGAACGGTAAGGAGATCCAGTTCTCGATTGAGGACCCGACCGCCTACTCCGACTACTACGCCGACGACCAGCTGATCTCCAACGAGCTCCAGGCCGAGGGCATCGACGCCACCGTGAACGGCGTCCAGGCGTCCCAGTGGTACTCGGACTCGGCGAGTGGGAACTTCCAGACGATCATCCACTGGGGTAACGGCGGGGTGAGCCCCTACGTCCAGTACGCGAACTGGCTCGACTACACCCAGTCGGCGCCCATCGGCCAGTCGGCCAACGCGGACTACGGCCGTTACGACTCCCCGGCCGCTCAGGCCGCGCTGACGCGGTTGTCGACGATCAACCCGTCGAACACCAGGGCCCTCCACGCGGCGGTCGCCACGCTGGAGAAGCTCGTGTCGACCCAGGTGCCGGTGGCCCCGCTCATGTACGGCGCGGACTGGGACGAGTACTCGACGGCCCACTTCACGGGCTTCGTGACACCCCAGAACCCCTACGCGGACCCGTCGCCCGGTGACCCGCAGCTCCCGCTGATCTTGATGCGACTCAAGAAGGCGTAACGCGATTCCTGACGAAGGGCGCACCGCACCAATCCCGGTGCGCCCTTCGTCAGGTCCCCCCGACCATCGACATCTGACCACCAGGAGCACCGTGACCACCCGCACATCCCCCCTCGCCCTCACCCGTCCATTCCCGCCCGGCTTCCTCTGGGGCACCGCGACCGCGGCCTACCAGATCGAGGGCGCCACCACCGAAGACGGTCGCGGCGAATCGATCTGGGACACGTTCAGCCGTCGCCCGGGCGCCGTGCTGCACGGCGACACCGGCGACGTCGCCTGTGACCACTACCACCGCCTCGACGAGGACCTCGACCTGCTCGAGGAGCTCGGCGTGGGCGCCTACCGGTTCTCGGTCGCCTGGCCGCGGGTCCAGCCCAGCGGCACCGGCCCGGCCAACCAGCGCGGCCTCGACTTCTACCGCCGACTCGTCGACGGGCTGCGCGCTCG
>JAKBGV010000002.1 GCA_021837305.1 Actinomycetes bacterium | reverse complement strand
TGCCGCTCGTCATGGACTGCGATCGGGCTCACCGTCGGTACCGGGCAGTCGAAAAGACCTTCGAGGAGCTCGAGGCGAGCGAACCGACGGCCGATGTCCTCACCGAGGGGCGGATCGTGATGGCCGGAGCACTCGCCGACCAGCGCAAGTTCCACGAGGCGATCGACCTGCTCGTGCGCGCCGGTGGGACCAAGCAGCTGCACAACCCCTCGTATCGGCACGTTCGGCTCTGGTACGCGCTCGCGGACATCTTCGACCGCGCCGGCGATGCGGGCTCGGCGCGCGAGCTCTTCGCCCGCGTCGTTCTGGCAGAACCCGACGCCTACGATGCCCAGTCCCGTCTGGCGGAGTTGGGCATGGACGCGCCACGCAAGAATCGCAAGCGTCGTACCGTCCCCGTGTCCAAGAAGCGCGTCGACTGATCGGTTCACGACTCGGGCTCGTCGCCGGGGATAACGGCGAAGCCGAACTAGACCAGTCGGGCTAACGACTTGCGGTGCGGACGATGAAGTATCGCGAATTCGATAACGATGGGCTCAAACGAGTGCGTGGCACCTCGCCATCGTGTTCGAGATCGCTGACCTGGATGCGGTCCTCGCACGGGGCACCACCCCAACGTTGGTCGCGGGCGTTCACACCGCCGGTCCGAGCGGCGCCGTCACCGATGCACTCCGGCGGCTACGGAGCCATCTTGTAGGGTGGGCGTATGGACATCGCCGCACTGTTGGGTGACGAGGCGTCGACGCTGCTCGACCACCACGCCACCGCTTTCCCGAAGGAAATGCTCACTGTACCGGGCCCGAATTTCATCGGCGAGGTGATGGCCTCGAGTGACCGGTCACCGACGGTGCTGCGCAACCTGGGCACGCTCTACAACCACGGACGGTTGGGCAGGACGGGTTACCTATCGATTCTCCCGGTCGACCAGGGTATCGAACACTCGGCGGCGGCCTCCTTCGCACCGAACCCGACGTACTTCGATCCCGCGCACCTGTGCGATCTCGCCATCGCGGCCGACTGCAACGCCATCGCCTCCACGCTCGGAACGCTTGGTTCGGTCTCGCGACGGTACGTGCACCGGATCCCGTTCATCGTGAAGTTGAACCACAATGATTTGCTCAACTATCCCAACACCTACGACCAGATTCCCTTCGCGAGCGTGCGACAGGCTGCGGACCTGGGCGCCGTCGGTGTCGGGGCGACGATCTACTTCGGCTCGCCGGAGTCGGGGCGGCAGTTGCGTGAGGTGTCCGCGGCCTTCGCGCAGGCCCACGAGCTCGGCCTGTTCACGGTGCTGTGGACTTATCTGCGTAACCCCGCGTTCAAGGCGGCGGAGGCGGACTACCACGTCAGCGCCGATCTCACCGGCCAGGCGAATCACCTCGGCGTCACCATCGAAGCCGACATCATCAAGCAGAAGCAGCCGGAGAACAACGGTGGCTACAACGCGTTGAAGTTCGGTAAGACGAACCCGAAGGTCTACAGCGAGTTGACGACGGATAACCCGATCGACCTGACCCGCTGGCAGGTGGTGAACTGCTACGCCGGGCGCATCGGTCTGATTAACTCCGGTGGCGAGGCCAAGGGCGACAACGATCTGGCGTCGGCGGTGCGAACGGCAGTGATCAATAAGCGTGCCGGTGGACAAGGACTCATCCTGGGTCGCAAGGCTTTCCAGCGGCCGATCGACGAGGGCGCAGCGCTGGTCCACGCCGTCCAAGACGTCTACCTCGACCCCGCGATCACCGTCGCCTGATTCATCGTCGTGAGCGACGAGGTCAGTAGCGGCTGGCGGACCTGGCCGAATCTCATCACCCTCCTTCGACTGGCGATGTTGCCGGTCTTCCTCTGGCTGCTCTTTGGCACCGGCCATCGTGCCGATGCGGCGTGGCTGCTTGGCGCGTTGGGGGCGACCGACTGGGTGGACGGCTACGTCGCACGACGCATCCATCAGGTCTCGTCGGTCGGCAAGGTGCTCGACCCCGTCGCTGACCGCGTCCTCATGATGACCGGACTTATCGCGGTGGCCAGCGCCGGTGGCGTTCCGTGGTGGTTCGCGATCGCCACCTTGGTGCGCGAGGTGTTGGTCTCGGGCCTGACGATCGTGCTCGCGCTACTCGGTGCGGCACGGATCGACGTCCTGTGGTGGGGGAAGGTCTCGACCTTCGTGCTGATGGTCACGTACCCGCTGTTCCTGCTCACGAGCAACGACCACCACGCGGCCCTGGCGCTGTGGCAGCAGTGGGGGCGTGGCGCGTGCTGGGTCGCCGGCGTGACGGGTCTAGCGCTCTCCTGGGCGGTGCTCGCGGGCTACGTCGGCCCCGCGAAACGGGCCCTTCGGACCGGTCGCGCGGGTCGGGGATTGGAGTAGATTTCATCGCATGAAGACTCCCGAGGAATTGCGATATTCACGCGACCACGAGTGGGCACAGGTGACAGACGACACCGTTCGCGTGGGCATCACCGACTTCGCCCAGGACGCATTGGGCGATGTGGTGTTCGTGGACCTGCCCAAAGTCGGCGCGGTGGTGAGCGCCGGTGACGTCATCGGCGAAGTCGAATCGACGAAGTCGGTGTCGGAGATCTACGCGCCCGTCTCGGGCACCGTGACCACGGTCAACGAAGCGCTTCGCGGTGCGCCTGAGACGCTCAACTCGGACCCCTACGGCGAGGGTTGGCTCTGCGAGATCGGCAGCGTTGACCCCACGTCCGTGGAGGCGTTGCTCGACGCCGAGGCCTACCGCGCACTGACTTCGAATTAGTTCGGCGGCGCCGATGGAACTTCAGTAGGGTGGCTCGCGTGAACTGTCGTCGGTGTGGCGAAATCCTGAACTCGAATGCGAATTTTTGCTGGGCGTGTGGCGCCCCGCAACACGATTCAGCCTCTCCCGAGACGATCGCGATTCCCGTGGTGAGCGTGCAAGAGGTGCTACACCCGGGGGCGAGCGCGGGCCCGCAGGGGAGCCACACGGACCTGCTGGTGGTCGCCTCGGGCACCGCGGCGGGGACGCGGTACGAGTTGGAAAAGGAGGTCACGACGGTGGGACGACACGAGAACAGTGATCTCCTGCTCGACGACGTCTCGGTCTCGCGCCACCACGCGATCATCACGCGCACGGCGAGTGGGCGGGTGACGTTGCGAGACCTCAACTCGCTCAATGGGACCTACGTCAACGGCGCACGTGTCGAGGAGACGACGCTGCACACGGCCGACGAGGTCCAGGTGGGGAAGTTCAAGCTCGTCTTTTGGGAGGCGACAGCATGACGCCGACGGTTGGTGCGATGCGCATCGGCGAAGTACACGCCGTCTTGCGCGAGGAGTTCCCAGACGTTGAACTCTCCAAGATCCGCTACTACGAGGACAAGGGACTCGTGCAGCCGGCCCGTAGTCGCAAGGGCTATCGGCTGTACTCGGAACGTGACGTCGCCTGTCTGCGTGAAGCGATCCGGCTCGCGAACGAGGAGTTCGTGCCGCTTCGCGTCGTGCGCCTACGACTCATCGAGCAGGGCCTCCTTGACGATGTGCCCGCCGTTCGCGTGACCCGGCAGGCCGCTCGCGAGGCGGCCATCCCGTCGGTGCGTGCGGTGGTACCACCCGTCGAGCGCACGGCGCTCTCGGTGGTGGGCGATTCGACACCCCCCGTCGATGAGACCCCGACGCCCACGCACTACTCGACGGCCGAGTTCCTGTCCGTGACCGGACTCGAGGCGACGGCCGTGAACGAGATGATCGCGGCGGGTCTGGTGTCGCCACAGACTGTCGGACGCGAGACGGCTTTCAGCGCGCTCGACGTGCGCGTCGCGAACGCCGCGGGTGTCCTGCTAGCCCGAGGCGTGGACGCGCGACGGCTCGCGACGCTTCGCCGAGTCGTCGAACGAGAGATCGGCATCGTCGACGAATGGACGTTGCCGCTGCGCCAACCGGGCTCGGCAATGGACCGTGACGCGGTGGCGCAAGTGACCAGAGACGTCGCCGACGAGGCCGCCACGCTTCGCGCGGCACTCTACGAGCGCGCCCGTGGCGAGTACCTCGGCGGCTAGACGCGCGGCGACGTCCCATCGTCGTCGCCGAGGTCTAGTCTGGAGACGTGATTGAGGTTGTCCTTCGAGCCGTTCGAGTGGACGTCGGGTCGTCCACGCCGTTGCTGCTGCTCGAGGAGGTGGGTGGTGACCGCGTGCTACCGATCTTCATCGGGGCGCCCGAAGCCACGGCGATTGCCTATGCGCTGCAACACGTGGAGACGCCTCGACCGATGTCCCACGATCTCATGGGGAACGTGATCACAGCGCTCGGGGCGCGGGTCTTCTCCGTGGAGATCACGGACCTCGAGGACAACACCTTCTTCGCGACACTTCGTTTGACTCGCGACGGCCGCGAGGTGGCCGTGAGCGCACGCCCGAGTGACGCCGTCGCCCTCGCACTACGGGTCGGCGCGCCGATACTCGTTCGTGACGAGTTGATGGCCGCGGAGGGCAAGATCATGCATCTCGAGGACGGTTTCGAGGTGGTGGGTGAGCCCGACGATGAGGCGGAGCTCGTTGCCGAACTCCGTGAGTTCCTCGACAACGTTCGGCCTGAAGACTTCAACGAGTGAAGCGCGCGCTCATCTCACTGGCGCTCTTCTTCGCCTTCGTCGCTATCGTGACGGTCAGTCGATATCACTCGACGACAACGACGACGAGCACGTCGACGAGCACGTCGACCTCGACCACGGTCGCCTCCTCGACTACGACGACCTCGGTCGCGTCGGCCAACGGCTCGACCTGCGCCGGCTCGGACTTCTCTGGAAGTGCGGGACTGAGCCAGGGGGCAGCGGGGACCATCTACACGTCCTTCACGCTTACCAAGACCACACCTGGTTCGTGCACGCTCAAGGGCTGGCCGTTGCTCGGCCTCGAGAACCGGGCGGGGGTGACGTTGCCCGAGCGCACCGTCGAGGTGCCTTCGACGGGTAACTCCGGCAGTTTCCTCACTCCGGCCGCGAACCAGCCACCGACTACGTTGACGTTGCAGCAGAATTCGAAGACGAGTTTCTCGGTGGCCTTCAGCGATGTGACCACGGGGACGGAGACATCCTGTCCGACGGCCGCCGTCGTGCTTGTGGGAACAGGTGTCGGCACCTCGACGACGTCGATCTCGTTGACCTATCCGATCCAACCCTGCAATCACGGCACGCTGGTGGCGAGTCCGTTCTATTAATCTGGTCCAGCGGTGGAATCGCGTTACCGATTGGTAACCACCGTAAGTTCTGGGACTTCGTGAGTTGGGCAAATAATTCTTCGAAATTTCGTTCAACAATGCGTAGTGACTCGCTTGACATCTACTACGTTTCAGTGACGCGCTGCAGGCAGCGCTAGCGCGCAAAGGTGCGCGCGCAACCGGTAGGAGGGTGCATGGACGAGTCGGTTTCGTCGGAACTATTGGGGGCGAAGATCCCCACAATGGAAGGTGGCCACGAGCGATTGCATCGTGGTGTCTTGGGCCCGATTGACATCGCTGCCGCGACGATGGCGAACATCGGTCCGGCGATGAGCTTCTTCTTCGGCTTCGGTTTCCTTGCCTACACGGCGGGAGTCGCCTCACCGTTGACCATTCTCGCGGCCGGCATTGCGATCGCGTTCCTCGCGAACACCTTGTCGGAGTTCACCAAAGTGATGCCCTCGACCGGTGGGTTCATCACCTTCGTGGGCAAGAGCTTCGGTGCGCGTACCGGTGTGACGACTGCGCTGCTCACCGGCGTCGGCTACATCGCCGCGATGGCGTCCGTGGTTGGCATCGTGGGCGGGTTCTTTCAGATCCTCTTGCAGAACTACAACGTTTCGGGTCTCGAGAGCGTGCCGTGGGGGATCTGGACGGTGGTGTTCCTCGCCTTCGCCGCATTCATGATGATTCGAGGCATCTCGGTGTCGACCAAGCTCGCAGGCTTTTTCTTCGCCTTTGAGATGCTGGTGCTCGTGGTTGTGAGCGTGGCCGCTTTAATCAAGTTCCACGGTCACCTCAACTTGGCGCCGTTTAACCCTAAGAACATCACCCATGGATTCTCGGGTCTCGCGGCGGGCTTCCCCCTTGCGATCTACCTCTTCATCGGCTGGGAGAACTCCGCGGCACTCGCCGAGGAGACGGACAACCCGCGCAAGAACGTCCCCAAGGCCGTCTTCACTTCGGTCGCGATCATGTCGGTGAGCTACTTGCTCTTCGCGTACTCCACGGTGATTGGCTTCTCAGGTGACATCGGCAAGTTGAGTAACCCCAACATCATCCCGTTCATCGTGGTTGCCAAGGGCGTCATCGGCGCGGCAGCGTTCTTCGCCTTCCTCGCCGGCATGACCTCGACGCTCGGTGCATTGATCGCGGGGACCAACTCCCAGGCCCGGTTAATCTTCAACGCTGGTCGTGAGGGGCTGTTGCCAAAGTTCATCGGCCAGGTCGACTCGAAGCGGCGCACGCCGGTCAACTCGCTGCTGTTCTTCCTCACGGGCACCTTGCTGATTATTGGTATCTGGGGACTAGGGCACCTCTTGGGCGGCCACGGCGCGTCGGCGGGTATGAGTGCGACGAATCTCTTCTATGAGTCCTCGACCTTCGGCACGATCCTGATCCTGCTGGTGTACGGGATGAGCAATTTGGCGTTGCCCTTCTATTACAAGAAGCACCACCCGGACCTCTTCAACGGCTTCCGTCACGGGGTCTTGCCGATCCTCGGGCTCGTCACGATCCTGGTGCCGCTGTACTACCTGGCCAAGCCCGGTCAGCCCACGCCCTACAACTGGTACCCGTACATGGCGTTAGTCGCGGTGATCCTCGCGGTCATCTACGCGGCGATCCTCGTCAAGCGCGACCCGAGCATCGGTGAGCGCATCGGCTCTATCGTCGCTGACGAGTAGTTCGAGGGGGCGGTTCAACCCGCGGTCGGGTCCACCAGGATCCGGCCGCGGGTCTTTCCATCTCGAAGCGCATCGATCGCCTGGGCGAGGTGCGTGAGGTTCACGACTGAGTCCACGAGCGGCTCGAGTGTGGTGCTCGAGAGCGTCTCGGCGAGACTCGTCCAGGCCCGCTGGCGAATCGCGGCCGGTGCCTCGACGACGTCGATGCCGAGGAGGGCGACACTCCGGGTGATGAAGGGGTAGACGGTCGTTGCGAGGTCGGCGCTGCCGACGAGTCCATTGGCGGCCACGGCACCGCCGTAGCGCAGGCAGCGCAAGACCTGGTCGAGGGTCTCGCCGCCGACGCAGTCGACGGCGCCACACCAGAGCTCCGTGCCGAGCACGCGGTCGGGCCGGTCGCCGACCTGGTCGCGTTTGATGACACGAGTGGCGCCCCGTTCGAGTAACCAGTCGGTGAGGTGATCCGAACCGGTGGAGGCGACGACCCGGTAGCCGCGCGCGGCGAGAATCGTGACCGCGAGCGAACCGACGCCTCCGGTCGAACCGGTCACAAGGACCTCGCCGTCGTGGTCGAGGCCGTGGTCTTCGAGGGCCAGGACGCTCGCCATCGCCGAGACACCCGCGGTGCCGATGATCATCGCGTCTCTCGTGGACAGCGTCTCGGGAAGGGGAGAGATGAAGCGGCGCGGGGCGTAGACGTACTGCGCGAAGCCGCCGTCTCGGGCTACACCGAGGTCGCCGCCGTGCACCGCGACCCGGGTGCCTTCGGGCAGGTCGGGCACAGTGGATGACTCGATCACGCCCGCAGCGTCCACGCCGCCGACGAGTGAGCTCACGCGTCGCACGCGGCTGTGGGGACTCGCGACCATGGCGTCCTTGTAGTTGACCCCGCTGAACTCCACGCGCACGAGCACGTCATCGGGCTCTCGCGGGGTCGGTTCTACGGACTGCGCGGCGAGCGCGAGGACGCCGTCCGATTCGGTGATGGTGAAGGCTTGCACGGCTCCAGGCTAGGCCGAACGCGCCTACGATGACCCGGTGACGACAGTGAGGCTCAACGGACATCCGACGTGGGTGACCGTTGGACGCACACGCGGCGACGATGTCGTGTTGTTGCACGGTGGCCTGAGCAGCAGCGCCAGCCTTCGACGCACGATCGGTCGGCGTTTGAGTACCAACTACCGCGTGTCGGCCTTCGACCGGCGGGGACACGGACGAACTGCCGACACCGACGAGCCGTTCCACTATGACGCGATGGCCCGTGAGACCATCGCGTTCCTCGAGTGGTTGGACCGTCCGGCCCACCTCATCGGTCACAGCGACGGCGCGATTATCGGCCTGCTCGTGGCCATGCAACGGCCAGAACTGGTGGGCCGACTCGTGGCCGTTGGGGCCAATACCAGCCCCGAGGGACTCGAACCGATGGAGCCGTTCTCGACCGTGGGGCCGATGTTCGACGAGTGGGCCGCCGATTTCGCGACCCGGTCGCCCGACGGCCTGGCACACGCCCGCGTCGTGGCCGAAAAGACAATCCGGTTGTTCCAGAGCGAGCCGCACCTCACCGCTGACCAATTGGGGTCGATCGACGTGGCGACACTCGTGATGGCGGGGGACGACGACTCGACGCGACTCGAGGACACCATCGCGCTCTATCGCGCCATCCCCGAGGCCCAGCTCGCGATCGTGCCGGGGGCGTCGCACGCGGTGCTGAAGGAGTACCCCCGCGAGTCGACGGCGTTGATTCAACGATTTCTCCGGGGTCCAGTCCCACCGGCGACCCTGTCACCGATACGTCGACAATCGTCGGCCTCCCGGTGATTTCGGGTGCTGGCCGGTAGACTCGGCCCCGTGTTGGCGCGCCTTGTGACCGTGCGCACCCGTCTCGTCAGGTGGTGGGTCGCTATGCCCGAGTTGACCCGTGACGCCTGGCTCTACGGGACATCGTCGGTCTTCGCGCTGGGTCTGGCCTCGTCGTCGCGCGAGGCCGCCCAATGGCACTGGGGCTACCTCGCCACCGCGCCTTACGCCGTGCTCGCGGTCGCGGCCCTGTTTGCGTCACATCGGCGTTGGTCACGCCCGACGCTCGTTCGAGTGGCGTTGCTCGTGTTGGTCGCGATCGGGAGTCTCGCGGTCCCACTCGGTCTCGAAGCCCGGTGGCGCCAGCTCGATCACGGGGTCGGTTTCGCCCAACCCGAGGTGTCGGTGATCGAGCGTTCGGCGGCCCTGCTCGCTAAGGGCAAGGACCCGTACCGCGCGTATCTGCACAACGGGCGGATCGTGAACGCGGTGCGCGGCCTGCCGGCCTACGAGTCCTTCTTCCCGTACTTCCCACTGATGAGCGTCTTCGGGCTACCGTCGGCCGAGACGCACCAGGGCCTCGGGCTCACCGACGCGCGCATCATCATGTCCCTGATGACCCTTATCGTGCTCGGCGTGGCGCTCGCTCTGATGCGCGCACCGCCGGGCAAGAAGATCCTTGTCGCCCAGGTGCTCGTCGCGTTACCCACGGGGGCGCTCTTCCTCTCGACGGGTGGTGACGACATGCCCATCCTCGCCTTACTCTTGCTCGGGGTCGTCGGCTTGCAGCGCCGAGAGCGGTATCTTGCGGGCGTGAGCTTCGGGCTCGCGGCCGCGATGAAGTTGACGGCGTGGCCGGTCGCGCTCGGGGCGTTGCTGGTGTGCCGCGACGCCCGCGGTCGCTCGACGTGGCGTTCGGTCGCGGCGATGGTGGTGGGGATTGTGGTCGTCACAGTCGTACCGTTCGTGTTGCGCGCGCCGTGGGCCTTCATGACCAACGTGTTCGCCTTCCCCCTCGGGGTCGCTGGGGTACGATCGCCCGCCGCCTCACCACTGCCGGGCCACATCCTCACGACGTTGTGGGCGCCACTCGGCCACGTGCTCGCGCCCGTGACGCTCCTGGTCCTCTCGTACTACGTGTGGCGTCACGTCCGCGTGCACTGGCCGTTGAGCCTGTCAAAGCTGCTCGTTGTCTTGAGCATCTCGTTCACCGTGGTGATCCTGAGTGCGTCGGCGACGCGGATCGGCTACATCATCTACCCGATCAATCTGGCGCTGTGGTCATGGGCGTTCGTGGATGTCGAGCAGCGCGTGCCCGAACGGGTCCTCGAGACCGCCTAGATCGCCGACGAGTTCTGGTAGATCCGGTAGGTCCATCGCACGGTGCCGTGCGCTGCATGGGTCACGGTGACGCCGACCACCCAGTAGAAGGTGTCGCTGCCGGCCTTCTGGAAGAGGAGCTGGGGGCCGGAGGTCGAACCGCTCGAGAAGAGGTTCCACCCCTCGGCCTCGAGGTGGGTCCGGTAGTAACCGAGCAGGGACCCGGTGGTAGTCGTGGTGGCGAGTGACGCCAGGCAGTCGTAGTCGCCGGCGCCGCCGTTGAGGTGCTGGATCGGCGAGACGTCCACGGTGTGCACGGGAACCACGAGTGCGCCGACGATGTTCCCCGGTGGGCTGCCGCTCTCGTGACAACCCGCGACCGGTGCGTTCGAAGGCGCGGTGGCGAGGCCACCGACGACGACCGCCTCGGTGGTGCTGGTCGTCACCGTCGGGTTGGCGACCAGGTTCACGATCATGAAGGTCACGAGCGTCACGACCGCGATGCCGATGATGATCGCCGCGGGCAGGATGCTCGTCGTCGTGGTGAGTGGTGGCTTCGCGGGTTCGCTCACGCGTTCCACCCCAGGTGGTCGATGGGCCCGTGTCCGTGGCCGAGGTGCCAGTCGGCGGCCGAGGCGAGCGCGGCGAGCACGAAGGACTTCGCGTCACGAACCGCGTCGGGCAGTGGACGGCCGTGGGCGAGTCCGGCGGCGATGGCCGCGGCGAGCGAGCAGCCGGTGCCGTGGTCGTTGGTGGTCTCGATCCGCGGACCGTCGAGTACCGTGACGCCATCCTCGTTTAGCAGGACGTCCGGTGCGTGTGACTCGGCCGAAGAATTAGTGCGCAGGTGGCCGCCCTTCACGAGCACCGCGCGTGGTCCGAGGGCCAGCAGTGCTCGAGCGAGCTCGATCATGTCCTCGAGGGTCGAAACGTCGTGCACGTCGACGCCAGCGAGCACGGCTGCTTCGCGCAGGTTCGGCGTTATCAGCATCGCGTGAGGCACCAGTGCGTCACGGTACGCCTCGACGCCGCCGTCGTCCATGAGCGCGTGGCCGGTCGTCGAGACGAGTACGGGGTCGACGACGAGGTTGTCCAGGTGGCCCGATCGGGCCAGTTCGGCGACGAGGAGCACCGTGGCGGGCTGGGCGAGCATCCCGGTCTTGACCGCGGCGACCGCGAAGTCCGAGAGCACGGCGTCGACCTGGGCGCGCACGTCCTCGGGGTCGAGCGCGGCGACGCGCGTCACCGCGAGCGTGTTCTGGGCCGTGACCGCGGTGATGGCGGTCGTACCGTGCACGTTGAACGCGCTGAAGGTACGAAGGTCGGCCTGGATACCGGCGCCACCGCCGGAGTCCGAACCCGCGATGGTGAGAGCGGTGAGTGGTTCCACGCAGCAACCCTAGTAATCCTGGGGCCGGCGACGTCCTGGGGCCGACGTCGAGGCGGCCACTTCCCAGTGCCTCCAGTGGTGGCCGCGTAGGCGCGCTGGGTACGATTGGGGGGTGAATGAGGACTTCGCGGTCGGATCCGTTCGAGCAAGTTCCCGGCTGGTCGTGGGGACCGGGGGGTTCCGGTCGATGGAGGTGCTCGAGCAATCACTGTCGGCGAGTGGCTCGTCCATCGCGACGGTGGCGTTGCGCCGCGTCGACCCGTCGGTGAAGGGTTCGATCTATGAGTTGCTGATGGGTCTCGGCTTCACCCTGCTACCGAACACGGCTGGCTGTTACAGCGCGGCCGAAGCGGTGAAGGTCGCCGAACTCGCCCGCGAGGCCTTCGAGACCAATCTCGTCAAGCTCGAGGTGATCGGCGATGACGTGACCTTGCTGCCCGACACGACCGAGACGTTGCGGGGTGCCGAGGAGTTGGTGCGCCGGGGTTTCGAGGTCTGGGCCTACACCTCCGATGACCTGATCGTCGCTCAGCGGCTAGAACAGGCGGGCTGCGTGGCCGTGATGCCCCTCGGCTCGCCGATCGGCTCGGGACTCGGGATCCGCAACCCGCACGCGATTTCCCTAATTGCCTCGCGTGTTGAAGTCCCGGTGCTGCTCGACGCGGGAATCGGGACGGCCTCGGACGCCGCACTGGCCATGGAGCTCGGTTGTGACGGGGTGCTCGCGGCGTCGGCGATCAATCGCGCGCTCGACCCGGTCCTGATGGCGGCGGCGATCCGCGATGCGGTTCGCGCCGGGCACGCCGCGCGGGCCGCGGGACGCATTCCACCGCGACTCAACGCCGAGGCCTCCACCACGAGTCTCGGGCGACCCGACCTGTTCGTCGGGTGAGCGGACTCGGTCGGCTAACTACACGCGTGTAGTCCGCACTGGTACGCTGGGAGTGCCTCGGTCGGGAGGGACGGGAATGATGCAACGTACGACGGGATTCAGTGGTCCGCTGGTCTGTCGGCTGACGGGGGTCACCTATCGTCAGCTCGACTACTGGGCGAGGACGGGGTTGGTGACGCCGTCAATCACGCCGGCGACGGGGAGCGGTTCCAAGCGCGCCTACAGCTACGGCGACGTCCTCGAGGTAAAGGTCATCAAATCGCTCCTAGACGCCGGTGTCGCACTCGCCAAGGCGCGTCAGGCGGTGGAGTGTCTTCGTGGCGCCCTCGGCGCTGACTTGGCATCGGCGAGTCTCGTGCTGAGTGAGCACGGATCCGTGCTCGCCCACAGTGACGGCGACCTCGTCGACCTGCTACGCGGCGGCCAAGGTGTCTTCAATATCGTTCCGCTGGGTGGCGTGGTCGCCGAACTCTCGACCACGATCAACTCGGTCCAAGAGACGACGTCGGAGAGGGAGACTCGTTCGGCGTGATGTCCGAAGACCCCGATGGCGTCGCGTCGCGTCGTCACCCGTCCTGTCTCGATCGACCAACGGCCGATTTCGCGCACCCGAGTGAACGGGTCCTTGCGAATCTGATGACGCTCTACGGTGTGTCGTGGCGCTACGAGCCCGTGGAGTTTCCTCTCGTCTGGGACGACAACGGTCGCGCCATCCGCGGCTTTCGGCCCGACTTCTACCTACCCGAGCATCGCCTGTTCGTCGAACTCACGGTGTCAGACCAACGACTCGTCACTAAGAAGAACCAGAAGGTCCGCGCCTTTCGTGCGCTCTATCCCGAGCTCGAGATCGTGGTCGTCTACCAACGCGATTTCGTCGCGTTGCTCAGGCGCCACGCCCTCGGGACCCTCGGTAACGTCGCGGCGTAGAGTTGGCCTCGTGACCGACCGACGCCCCTTCCTCTATGACACCCACGTCGAACTGGGGGCGAAGATCGTCCCCTTCGGTGGTTGGGCAATGCCCCTGCAGTACCAGACCGGCACGGTGGCCGAGCATCTGGCCTGTCGACGCGACGCCGTGGTCTTTGACGTGAGCCACCTCGGGACGGTGCGCTGCGACGGTCCCGGTATGTACGACGCGATCCAGGGGACCCTCACCAACGACCTGGACAAGATCGAGCCCGGTCGCGCCCAGTACACGCACCTCTTGAACGAGGACGGGTTCGTCGTGGACGACATCATCGTGTGGTGGGTGGGCCCCGAGGAGTTCGACGTCATGCCGAACGCCTCGAACACGGCGGGCGTCACCGAAGCACTGCCCGGTGTCGACGTCACGGGCGAGCGCTGCGTCCTCGCTGTCCAGGGCCCCCGTGCCCGCGACCGCGTTCGCGCCGTTGACGAGCGATTCGCCTCAGTCGGACGATTCCGGGTGGCGCGCTTCGACTTCCGAGGGGTGGAGGTGCGCGTGGCCGGCACGGGCTACACCGGTGAGGCCGGACTCGAGCTGAGCGTGCCGAACGAGGTCGCTCGCGACCTGTTGCACGAGCTGATCGAGGCGGGGGTGACCCCGGCGGGACTCGGGGCGCGCGACACGTTGCGCCTCGAAGCGGCGCTGCCGCTCTACGGTCACGAGCTCAACCTGTCATCAACGACGCTCGAGGCGGGGCTGGGTTGGGTGCTCGGGTGGGACAAGCCGACCTTCCGCGGACGTGCGGCGGTCGAGGCGGAACGAGCTCGCGGTGTCGCGCACCACCTCACGGGTGTCATCGCCAATGGTCGCCAGCCGCTGCGCGAGGGCGGTGTGATGCGTCTCGACGGACGGACCGTCGGGCACTTGACGTCGGGCAACTACTCGCCGGTGCTCGAGCGCGGCATCGGCCTCGCGATGGCCGACGAGGTGCTCGAGGCCGGTCGTCGCGTCACCGTCGAGCTGCGCGGGCGCAGCGTGGATGCGGCGACCGTCGCGCTTCCCTTCGTTCGAAAGGCGTCCTGACGTGGCCGACTACCTCCCGCACACCGACGACGAGGTCGAGGCGATGCTCGCCTTTCTCGGCATTCAGTCTCTCGATGACCTCTTCGCACACATCCCAGCCGCGATCCGACTCGCCGCCGGGGCAACGGGTCTGCCCGAGGGCCGCTTCGAACCCGACGTCGCCGACCAGTTCGCACAGTTCACCCGGGCCAATCGTGCCACCGCGAGCCAGCTGGTCTGCTTCGCCGGGGGTGGGGCCTACGACCACGAGGTGCCCAACGTCGTCAAGGCCCTCGCCTCTCGAAGCGAGTTCGTGACGGCCTACACGCCCTACCAGCCCGAGGTCGCCCAGGGGGTCCTGCAGACGTTGTTCGAGTACCAGACGCTGGTGTCGAGGCTGAGCGGGCTGCCGGTGGCTAACGCGTCGCTCTATGACGGTGCGACCGCGCTCGTCGAGGCACTCAATCTCGCCGGCGGCTCGACGGGCCGCTCCACGATGCTCGTCTCAGCCGGGGTGCACCCGCACTGGCGCGCCGTGGTGCGTACCTTCGCCCGAGGCACCGGTCACCACGTGATCGAAGTACCGCTCGTGGACGGCGTGACCGATTGGTCGGGCGTCAATGTCGACGAGGCGGCCGCGGTCGTGGTCGCCTACCCGAACTATCTCGGTGTGCTCGAGGACATGGCGGGCGCGCGCGAACACGCGACGCGACTGGGTGGTCTCTTCGTGGTGGCCGGGGACCCGGTCGCCGCAGGCGTCCTGCGCACGGCGGGGGACTGGGGCGCCGACGTTTACGTCGGCGAGGGCCAGCCCTTCGGCACAGCGCTGTCCTTCGGCGGCCCCTACCTCGGACTCTTCGCCGTGGCCGCCGAGCACGTCCGACGCCTGCCCGGGCGGATCGTGGGCGAGACCCTCGACACCAACGGCCGGCGGGCCTTCGTGACGACGCTTCGCGCCCGCGAACAGGACATCCGGCGCGAGAAGGCGACCTCGAACGTCTGCACGAACCAGACCTTGATGGCCGTCACCGCGGCGATCCAGCTCGGCTGGCTCGGCACCGCGGGACTGCGTCAAGTCGCGGTGGCGAGTGCCACCGGGGCGCACGAGCTCTTTGACGCGGTCACCGCGATCGAGGGGGTCGAGCCGTTGGCCCCAGCTCCGTTCCTGCGCGAGTTCGCCGTGCGCCTGGCGCGCCCAGCCGACGAGGTGATCGCGACGATGGCGGCCGACGGGATCCTCGCGGGTCTGTCGGTCTCGGCCTTGACTGGTGGACCCGACCCGTCGGTCGAGCACGACCCGTCCACGGTCCTGCTCGTCGCGGTCACCGAACGGCGGACCCAACGGGAACTCGACGCCTACGTCGAGTCACTTCGAAAGGCGGTGCAGTGATGACGGCGGCGCAACCCGGGGGCCGCGCGGCCTCGATTCCCTTGATGGGCCACGAGGTCGAGCCGACGATGTTCGAACTCTCCGTGCGGGGCCGTTCGGCGGCCCAACTGCGCACCACCGGGATCGCCCCGCGCACGTTGGAGTCGATGGTGCCAGCGAGTCACCTCAACCCCGAACCACTCGTGACGGCCGACCTCGCCGAACGCGACCTCGTGGGCCACGTGACGCGCCTCTCGCACCGTCAGTTCTCGGTTGACCTCGGCGCGTATCCGCTCGGCTCCTGCACTATGAAGTACAACCCGAAGTTCTGTGACGCGGTCGCGGCCGACCCGGGCCTCGCCTCGGTGCATCCCGGTGCGCCCGCCGCCATGGTCCAGGGTTGGCTCGAACTGCTCGTCACCCTCGAGGAGCGACTGTGCGCGATCACCGGCATGGCCGCGGCGACCCTGCAGCCGGCCGCGGGCGCGGCGGGGGAGTTGACCGGGCTATTGCTCATGCGCGCCTTCCACCAGGCCAACGGCGACGAGCGGCGTCGCGTGATCATCCCGGACTCCTCACACGGCACGAACCCGGCCTCGGTGACCCTCGGCGGGTACGAAGTGACGACGGTGCCGTCAAACGAGCGCGGTCTCGTGGACCTGGACGCCCTTCGCGCCGCGCTCGGTCCCGACGTCGCGGGGATCATGCTCACCAACCCCAACACCATCGGGCTCTTCGAAGAGCAGATCGTCGAGATCGCCGAGGCGGTCCACGACGTCGGGGGCCTGCTCTACTACGACGGCGCGAACCTGAACGCCATTCTCGGCGTCGTTCGGCCCGGTGACATGGGCTTTGACATCGTGCACATGAACCTGCACAAGACCTTCGCGACGCCCCACGGGGGCGGCGGTCCCGGCGCGGGTCCGGTCGCGGTCTCGTCGCGGCTCGAGCAGTTCCTGCCGGGTCCGCGCGCGACGCGCGTCGATGGTCGCTACGAGTGGATGACGCCGAGTGCGTCGATCGGTCGAGTGCACGGTTGGCACGGCAACGCGCTCGTGCTCGCCCGCGCGCTCGCCTACATCGAGGTCCACGGGGGTGCTGGCCTGGAGCGGGTCGCCCAGCACGCCGTCTTGAACGCCAACTGGCTGCGCCGACGCCTCGCCGACACGCTGCCCGCGGCCTACGACCGGCCCTGCATGCACGAGTGCGTGCTGAGCGCCACGTCGGTGAAGTCGGCCCTCGGGGTGCGAGGTCTCGACATCGCCAAGGCCCTCTTGGACGAGGGGTTCCACGCGCCCACGGTCTACTTCCCCCTGATCGTCGACGAGGCCCTGATGTTCGAGCCGACCGAGACCGAGAGTCCCCAGACCCTCGAGGCGCTCGCCGCGGCGGTCGAGTCGATCGTCGCGCGAGCGGCCACGGATCCCGAGTCGCTGCACCGCGCGCCGACGCACACCCCGGTGTCGCGCGTGGACGAGGCGCGCGCGGCGCGCCACCTCATCGCGACCGAGGACGACGCCGAGCGCTGAGACGACGTCGACATCGCTCGTTGACGAGCGTTGACGCCCGGTACCATGGCCTCATGGACGCACCCCTGATCGGCGTGACGGGCCGACGGTGGTCGGCGGCGCGCCTCGGCACGGCGGTGCCGCTCGCGATGTCGGGGCTCAGCGTCGATGTCCACTTCGCGGATTACGCCGCGTCGATCGCGGCCGCCGGGGGCGTGCCCGTCCAGCTGACGCGCGACGCACCCGTGCCCGACCTGGTGCGCCGGCTCGACGGCCTCGTGTTGAGCGGTGGCGCCGACGTCGAGCCCGCCCGCTACCGCGCCCAACCCGAGGCCGACCTCGGCGAAGTCGAACCCGAGCGCGACGCCTGGGAGCTCGAGCTGCTCGCGGCGGCGGCCTCGCTCGACCTGCCGGTGCTCGGGGTCTGTCGGGGTCTGCAGCTGCTCAACGTCGCCTACGGTGGGACGCTGCGCCAGCACGTCGAGCTCGACGAGGGCGCCGGTCACCCCCAGTGGGACATCGACGGGCGAGTGGCGACCCACGAGGTCACCACCGTCGCGGGATCGGCGTTGCGCGGGCTCGTGGGAGTATCACTCGGGGTTAACTCACTCCACCACCAGGTGGTCGAGACGATCGGTGGGGGACTGGTGGTATCGGCTCACGCCAGTGACGACGTCGTCGAGGGGCTCGAGACGAGCGACGGTCGCGTCCTTGCTGTCCAGTGGCACCCCGAGCTGCTCGCCAAGCCTGATCCGACTTTCACGTGGATCGTCGAGCGCGGCCGTCGTTTCCGCGCCCGGCGTCCGCTCAACGCAGGGTGACCGACATGCCGAGGGCGAAGGCGAGTCCCGAGAGCACCGGGGTCGCGACCACGATCGCTGCGGCGTAGCCCCAGTGGTGCTCGCGCTGGAGCAGCGCCGGGACCGCGAAGGCCGACGAGAAGGTGGTGAGCCCACCGCAGAAGCCCGTGAGCAGGATCGCGTGGATGTGGGCGTCGCTCGAGGCGCTCAGCCGGTAGACGATCCAGCCGGCGAGGAAGGCGCCGAGGACGTTCGCAGCGACCGTCGCCCAGGGACGGCGGGTCGGGTGATGGCGTCGCACGAGGTACTCCATGACGAAGCGCAGGGCGGCGCCGAGCGCGCCGGCCACGGTGACAAGGGCGAGCGTCATGGGTGGTGGCGCAGTCCGAGCCAGGCGGCGAGGACGCCGCTCGCGAGCGAGCACACGGCGACTCCGAGGGCGATCGGCACCGAGAGGTGCCAGATCGCCGCCCACGCGACCACCAGGCTCGAGTAGGACGTGAAGCCGCCGAGGAGTCCGGTGATCAGGAGCAGTCGCCACGGGTCGTTCGGGTCGTGGGCACGCAGGGCCGTGCGTAGCAGCCAGGTGGCGACGTAGACGCCCAGCACGTTGATGACGAGCAGGACCCACGGGACCTGAGTGGTCCAGTCCGTCGAGCCCGCCGGGATGTGTTGGAGTTTGAGCGCCAGGTCTCGGATGACCGTGCCGACGCCGCCACCAGCGAGAACGGCGCCGAGGGCCAGCACGAACCGTTTGGGGGGCAGGGTGAGATTCGCCGGCATCTGCCTGGCTAGGCTAGCCGGTCGGGTCCCGCTGGCCGGTTCGGGCTGTCCCGTCGGGTCATCTCAACGTGACTTTACATAACGTACATTATCGGCGGTATTGGTCAGGTGGGCTGGTATAGTTACTCCATGCGTCGGTTTTTCGCGTCTCTAGTGCTCGTCGCGGCGTCGCTCGGTCTGGCGGTCGCGCCGGTGGCCGCCGACCCACCTTCGGCCCGGATCGTGCTCTCCTTTGACTTCAGTGACAACTCGGCGCCACCGGCCGTCTCCAACGGGGTGTTTCATATCGCGACCGACGTGCTGCCCGAAGGGACACGCGGTGTCGTGCGCATGATCGCTATCGCGCCCGGCGACGCCGGTGTGTCTAACCTCGTCTGCCGTTTCCAGAACGTCGTGAAGAGCCGTGTCGAGTGCGGGTTCAACTTCACCGCGGCTGGTACGTGGCTGATTCGTGCTCAGTACGCGACGGATCTCTCGTCACCAATCGTCCTGACGTCGGGCACGAGTATCCGCGTCGGCGACTGACGGCGGCCTCCGGCGTTCTACCGGGCGCCTTGCATCACGTTTCGAAATGCCAGTTCGATCGCGGCGAGAGCGTGCCAGGCGCTATCGGGGTGTGAGATCTGGTCGGTCAAGGTCAGCGAAGGGCTTTCTCGGACTGCGGTGGTCCTTGGTTCTACCCCGGTGGAAAGCTCCCAGACCCAACAGCGCCGCAAGTGCGTAGAACCGAGGCTCGGCATCGCGGATCACGCGAGTCGCTCATCGATGGCGATGTGAGGCGAGCCTGCGGGTGGCGTGCGACCGAGACTCACGGGTCAGTCGCGAGCCGCTGTGAGGTTCGCTCGTCAGGGGTTGTCGCACCGGCGACGTTCTACACTGCGCACATGAACGAACTCTTTGATGTCTCGGGCAAGGTCGTACTGGTCACCGGTGGTAGTCGCGGGATCGGCGAGATGATCGCCCGCGGTTTCGTCGAGGCCGGCGCGTCGGTCATCATCTCGTCGCGCAAAGCCGACGTCTGTGAGGCCCTGGCGGACGAGCTCTCCGCGATCGGCCCGTGTCGGGCGATCGCGGCGGACCTCTCCAAGCCGGACGAGTGCGCACGCCTCGCCGAGGAGGTCGGCGAGGCGGGTCGGCTCGACGTGCTCGTGAACAACGCCGGCACGACCTGGGGCGCGCCCATGGCCGACTACGACGAGGCAGCCTTCGAGCGGGTCCTGGCGCTCAACGTCAAGGGCGTCTTCCACCTGACCAAGTTCGCCCGTCCCCTGCTCGAGGCCTCGGGCAGTGCGGCGAAGCCCTCTCGGGTGATCAATATCGGATCGATCGACGGGCTACACGTCCCAGCGATGGAGACGTACGCCTATTCGGCCTCCAAGGCCGCGGTCCACCAGCTCACTCGCCATCTCGCCAAGGCGATGGCACCGCTCGTGACGGTGAACGCGATCGCCCCGGGGCCCTTCGAGTCAAAGATGATGCACGCCACGCTCGAGGCGTTCGGTGACCAGATCGCCCAGTCGGCGCCGATGCGTCGGATCGGCCAGCCGTCGGACATGGCGGGCGCGGCGATCTTCCTCGCGTCCCCCGCCGCCAGCTACATCACCGGCGTGATCCTGCCCGTCGACGGAGGGATTGCGACGCTCGCCTAGGAGTGCTGACGCCCCAGTACCACCGTGAGCGTGAGGTGTTTCGTAGCCCGCACGATGCCGAGCTTTATGGTGTCACCCGGATGCAGATCGGAGAGCACACTCGTAAGGTCCTGGGTGTTGTTGATGGTCGTGCCGTTGAGTGACACGATCACGTCACCCTGACGCACGCCGGCGCGGGCGGCACCGGTGTTCGCGATGACGCTCATCACCACGGCACCGGTCGAGACCGTGAAGCCGTACTGCAACTGCAGGGTCGGGGTCATCGACATGACCTCGACGCCGATGAAGGCGCCGTGGTTGACGACGCTCTGGCCCGCCTCGAGAGACTTCAGCAGCGACTCGATCGTCGAGACCGGAATCGCGAAGCCGATGTTCTGGGCGCTCGTCCCGTCGGGCAACGTGCCAGCGACCGCGGTGTTCATCCCGATCACGTCACCGCGAGCGTCGAGCAACGGTCCACCGGAGTTGCCGGGGTTGATCGCCGCGTCCGTCTGAATCATGTTGCTGAGCGTCTCAGAGCTCGAAGACGTGCCCGCGGTCACGGTGCGCCCGAGTGCCGACACGATCCCCTGGGTCACCGTCGGGGTCCCTGCGGCGAGGCCGAGGGCGTTCCCGATCGCGACGACGGCGTCACCGACGACGAGCGCGTTGGAGTTGCCAAAGGTCACCGTCGGCAGGCCCGACGCGCCATTGATACGGATCAGCGCGACGTCGTCGATGGGGTTGGTACCGATGAGAGTGGCGGGCAGACTCGTGGTCGAACCCGAACGGGTGACGGTGATGGTCCCGCCAGTGGCGGCGGCGGCGATCACGTGGTTGTTGGTGATCACGAGCCCGTTCGACGAGATGATCATGCCCGTCCCCTGATCCTCAGTCCCCTGGCCCTTCACGTCGATGGAGACGACGGCCGGCAGGACGCGCTGGACGAGGGTCGGGATCGTGAGTCCGGTGGGCAGGACGGCACCGGTCGGCGCGTTGGACACGGCGTTGATCGTCACACCAGGTGTGCCGCTCGACGTCGGGGCGCTGAAGTGTCCCGCAAGCCCACCGACCAGGGCGGCGACCAACAGCAGAGAGATTCGCGAGGACCACGGCGAGCGAAGTGAGGAGCGAATCGGGATCGGTGGCTCACCGTTGGTCCCGAGCGCGTCCGGCGGTGCAGTGATCGGTTCACTCGCCAGTTCGCCGATCGGCTCACCGATCAACGCTGCTGGCGGCGGCGCGACGGCGCCGTCCATGGTCGCACCCGGTGACGGTGCAGCGGTGGGTGCGCTCAAAGGGCCCTCGGGCGACGATGGGGTCACCTCGTCGTCCGGTGTGGCCGGCGCGACCCACGACGCGAGGTAGTCGAACGATGCGGGGACGCCCGTTGGACGACCACTCTGCTCGGGTGACGGTGGAAATTCGCTCACGTCCTCATGCTAGGCATCGCAACGTAATAATCGGCTAAACGAGAGCGAAATGTTCCCCATGACGAAACCGAGTAGATTAGTGCCCTATGCCTCGTCGCATCGAGATCGAAATTACTAGTTTGAAGGGTGACGTCGCCACGTGGCGCGCCGCCGGCGCGAAGATGCCCAAGGGGGTCCTCAACGTCGATCTGGTGCCTGGTGGCCCCGTCGTCGGGGGCGTCTACCGGGCGGACATCGAGCAGTACATGGAGGGGCTCGAGGTCGTCTCGGTCATGCCACCCAAGACCGCGTCGCCGCTCGACCCGCGCCAAGAGCGCATCGAGCTGCTGCCGAGCACCAAGCCCGTCCCCGATGTCGTGGTGACCTACGCGACGAAGGGTCGCGGCCCACGTCGAGACGGCGACCGAGACGGCGCCCGCGGCGGACGCGGCACCGGTCGCGACGGTGCACGACGCGAGGAGTCCCGGCGACCATCCAGTCGACCCGCCCGTGACGGCGCCGCACCGACCGACCGACCGGATCGCCCTGAGCGCCCGGCCCGCCCCGATCGCGGTGAACGTCCCGAGCACACGGAGCGTTCCGAGCGCCCGGCCCGAGGCGCCCGACCGGTCGGCCGCGGGGCACGCCCCGAGCGACCGGCCCGTCCCGCCGGTCCCCCGGTGACGACGACCCATCGAAACGCGCTGCTCGCGACGCTGTCGCCCGAGCAGTTGCCCGTGGCCGAGCAGCTGCTGCGCGGGGGCATTCCCGCCGTGCGCGCCGCGGTGGCCGAGCAGAACAAGAACGCGACCGCCCAGGGCCGTCCGACCGTTGACCCCGTGACCATTGACCGCATCGCCGAGGACCTGCTCGGACGGACGAATCTGGCGATGTGGAAGGACCGGGCTGCCGGTGGCATCGCGGCTGGTCGCGAGTTGCGTCTGCGCGACCTGCGCGCCGTGGTGACGTCGGCCAAGACCGTCTCGCTCGACGATGAGGCACGCACGCAGTTGAAAGAGTTGCAGGTCTCCCTGACGGCCCGACTCGAGGCGTTGCGGACGCAGTGGGTCGAGAGGCTCGAAGCCGCAGTCGCGGCGCAGAACCCCGTGACAGCTCTCGAACTCGTGATCCGCCCGCCGGACATGTCGACTCGCATCAGCGCGGAAATGGCGACCAAGGTGATCGCCCTCGTCTCGTCCTCGCTCACCGCCGAGCAGGATCCGGCTCGCTGGCGTGAGATCGTGACCCTGGCTGTTGAGACATCGATCCGACGCAACGTCAAGCCGGTCGGGATCCCCGAGGATCCCGAGTGCCACGCGCTCGCCGTGAAGAACGCGGGAGCGATTCCCGAACTGGCCAAGTTGCTCGGGATGAAGGTGCCGCCGCCACCACCGATCGCGCGACCAACGCGTCGACCGGCTACGCGTCGCCCAGCGTAAGCAGTCGCGCCTTCCAGCCAACTGACTCATAGAGCGACTTCATCGCTCGGTCGCCGGGCAGCGCCAGTGCGTCTCGGGCGTCGGCTTCGTGTCGCGCGAAGGTGACGAGCGCTCGTCCCCTCCCCCGCCGTCGCTCTGTGGGCTCGACGTAGAGCGCGAGGATTACGCGCTGCGACACGACCAATATCGACGCCGCGTCGTCACTCCAGAGCGAGCCCGCTGCGGCGAAGGAGCGGAGCATCGAGTCGGGCTCGATTCCCCCGAGCACGTCCTCGAGATATCGAGGTCCGCCACGACGACCGGCCACGTCCTGGATCGCCCGGCGCCATACGTCGGCTAACTGCGCTGTCACGGCGCCCGCGCGTTCGATCATGGCGCCGACCCGATCCCGCTCGACTAGACGCAGTCGCGACAGAGCATGTGCGCCGAATCAGCCAGTTGGCTCGTCTTCTTCAACAACCGGCAGGACGAACACCGGAACTCGTCGTCCTGCTTGGGCAGGATCGCCTCGGCGACGTCGGCGCCTAACTCGGGGTCACTGACCTCATCGTCGTCCTCGGGCACGCTGGTGCGCAGGATCGTCTCGGCGAGAACTTCGTCCAGGGCCAGTTCCACGTCGGAGTCGTCGACGACATCGTCGTCGTCCTCGATGATTGCGACGGCCGCTTCGACCACGTCCTCGGCATCCTCGACATCGTCCACGATGTCGGCGTCCTCGGCGTCCTCGGCGGCCTCGTCGACGTCTAGTTCGTCGACTTCGAGGTCGTCGGTGTCGAGCTCCTCAGCATCGATCTCGTCGCCCACGATCTCCTCGTCGAAGCCCTCCGCGAGCTCCTCTTCGTCGAACACCTCGTCGTTATCGCTGTCACGCACCATCTAATTCCCTCTCAGTAGCGCTGGCAGTGTAGAACCTTTTTGCGCTGGCGTGCGGGACCCTGACGAATCTGTTACGAAAGTCCCGGCCGCCCGCGCTCGGCGCGGGCCCGTTCGGCGCGACGTTCCGCCTCCAGACGCTCGAGGTCGGTGTCGGAATAGTCTACAAATTGCATAGAATCTGCGATTAGGCCATGGTGCGCCTCGCCGCGGATCAGTCGGGCCATGTCGTGGGCCACGCGCCGGTAGTTCGCGTGGCCCTGGGGACTCGAACGCAGCTCGATGAGGTGCATCGCCTCACGGGCGTTCATCAAGATCCGGTACCGGATGTGAAAGGCCAGCGCCACGCAGTACTGGCTCTGGACGGGGAACTCCTCGGCGAGGTCGCGTGCGAACTCGGCGGAACGCTCGAGGGACTCGACGTAGGGCTGGTCGAGCCCGGCCTCGCGCACGATCTCGGGCACCTCGTAGCCGAGGTCGGCGGTGAGGGGCTGCCACTCGATGGTCGCGAGCCGGTGACGCTGGAGATCGCGAAAGGCGCCGTAGTCGGTGACGAGCTCGAACTCATAGGTCGTCTGTTCGAAGGCCCGTCCCGGTCGGTGGCGCCGGTTGGTTCGATGGCCTACGTAGGTCGCCATGAGCTCTCGACGCTGGAAGTCGCTCAGTGACGCCACCGTCGCCTCGGCGGCGGCGGTCGAGAGCCCGGTGGTCTCAAAGACGATGGCCTCGAGCACTCGGCGCTCGCCGTCGGGGTCAAAGGCGATCAGATGAACCCGGGACGGGTTGTCGTCCTTGACGTCGGGGGTTCCCCACCGCGCGAGCAACGCGGTGGTTCGAGCGCGCTTGTCGGCCAGGTAGGTGACCCACTCGCCTCCGCGCTCGGGGACGTCGAGACGCTTGAGGAACGATGGGATGACCTTTTCGAGTTCTCGCTGCATCAGCCCCGCGTAGTGGTTGACCTCGGGTAACGGGTGGGCGCGCATGCGCAGCAAGAGGCTCTCGTAGGCCTGACCGGAGCCGTAGATACCCAGGTTCGACAGGGCACTGGCGGGCAACAGCCCCCGCACGGCGTCCAGGGCCTTGGCTCGGATCGCTTGGTGATAGACGAAGTCGGTGTCCTCGGGGGTCTTGGGGTAGCGCACACTCAGCCACTCCGTCATACGCGGCAGCAGCGCGGCGTAGGTGTCGAACATGCGGTCCATCTCACCGACGTAGCGCGCACCGAAGCGCGATTCGAGCACGTCGTGGTCACGGTAGAAGCGGTAGTGGCCGTTGGCCAGGCGCCGGTCGTAGCCGAGGTAGCGCGTCGACTGCTCGAGATAGCTCATGAGTCTGCCGCGCTCGAGGACCTTAGTGAGCACGTTACTCGCCTGTTCACAGGCGAGATGGACTCCCCCGAGTTGGGCGACCGAGTCGTCGCCGTACTCGAAGAAGATGCGTTGGTAGAGCTCGTCGGCACGCCCGACGCCGACTGTGGCGTCGATTGAGGCGTCTCCGGTCAGGTCCAAGTCGTCGACGAACTCATCGAGGAAGAGCCGCCGGAGGCTCTTGGTTGCGCGAGAGTACCGGGCGAACAAGGCCCCCTTGACGACCTCGGGGAGGTTGACCAGGGCGAAGACCGGTCCGTCGAGGTTGGTGAAGTATCGGCGCAATACCGCTCGCTCGGTCTCGGTGAACTCTTCCGCGACATAAGCGTGCATGACACGTAGACATTAGGGCCAGCGTCAGGCGAAGGGGTGGACCGTCGTCGCGCTGGCGACGACACTGCGCACCAGCGAGTCACGGGCGATCGCGGCCTGATCAGCGACGTCGCCCAGCTGAGTGAGCCGCGCGAGTTGTTCGCACAGGTCCGCGACCTGTTTGGCGATTCGAACGAAGTCCCCCGGCGAGGTCTGGCCGATCTCGACGTCGGCCACGTCAAGGACCGTTCCGAGCGCCGCCCCCCTCGACCAGGCCGTGATGGTCGTGGCGAAGGCGCCATCGGGGCCGCGGCCGTGGGGCACCTGGAACTGCTCTTCGACCTGGTGCACCGTCGCGGCGATGACCGTGAGCGCCCGGATGCGCTCGTCGAGTGACGTGCGTCGGTCACTGCCGATCCGGTCGGGGATCGTGCGGCGTTTCTTGGTCGTGACGGTCTTGGCGGCATTGGGTGCGCGGCGCGCCCGGCGCGGCTCGTAGACGAAGCACGACGCGAGTCCCGCGACGGCCGCGCCGTCGAGCCCGTCGAAGAGCCCCTCGCGCAGGGCCTCGGCGACGAGGAGGTCGCTCTCGTGGTACAGCGAGCGCAGGAGCTGCCCGTCGGGGTTCAACGTCCACCCCTCGGCGTAGCCGAGCGTCTCGAGGACGTGGTGGCGAGCGCGCAACTGCTCGCTGAGGGATCGCTTGGAGCCACCCGGACGTCGGTCGGACTCGAACTGGGCGAAGGAGCGCTCGACCACGTTGGTCGCCGTCTCCTGGTCGAAATGGTTGATGAGGTTGGCCGTGAAGTTGTACGTGGGTCGAAACGAGGAGTGCAGGTCGCCCGGCGCAGCCAGCGCCACGCGACCCACATCGGACAGCGCGATCTCGGGGCTGAAACAGACGATGGCGTGGCCCTCGTCGTCGAGTCCTCGACGCCCGGCTCGGCCGGTCATCTGGGAGTACTCGGCGCTCGTGAGGAACTGACGGCCCGCGTCGGAGTACTTGGTGAAGCGCTCGAGGGCGACCGAGCGCGCCGGCATATTCACCCCGAGCGCGAGCGTCTCGGTCGCAAAGACCGCGCCGAGCAGATTGCGCTCGAAGCAGGCCTCGACAATCTCACGAAAGGCCGGGACCATGCCCGCGTGGTGGGCCGCGAGGCCGCGGACGAGCCCCTCGAGGAAGTCGGCGTACTCGAGGGCGCGCAGGTCGTCGTCGGTGAAGCTCGAGAGGCGAAGTTCGGCGATGCGCTCGATCTCGGCTCGTTCGTCACTGGAGGTGAAGCGCAGCCCGTCGCGTCGGCACTGCGCGACGGCGTCGTCACAGGCCGCGCGCGAAAAGATGAAGACGATGGCGGGCAGCAGATCGTTCGCCTCCAACGCATTGAGCAGTTCGCTGCGGCGCGGGGACCGGAAGGGCGGCGGCGGCGCCGAGGAGCGAGGTCCGCGCCATTTGGGGCCCGGACGGAACTTTCGCGAGGCCTTCATGAGGTTGTCGATGCGCCGTGCCCCGTCGGCGAGACGACCTTCAACGAGCAGGTCCTCGACCTCGGCGGCGGTCTGGCCACGACGCACGACGGCGACGTGGTTGTGCAGGGTGATCGGCCGCTCCCGCTCAATGACGACCTCGGTATGACCGCGGACCTCGCTCAGCCATTCCCCGAGGAAGGTCGCGTTGCCGACGGTCGCCGAGAGCGCGACGAACTGGATAGACGGTGGTGTCAAGATGAGCACCTCCTCCCAGACGCCACCGCGATAGGGGTCTTGGAGGTAGTGGACCTCGTCGAGGACGACGAGTCCGAGCGAACGCAACTGGCCCGAATCAGTGAGCAGCATGTTGCGCAGTACCTCGGTGGTCATCACGACGATGTCGGCGCCGCGATTGATCGACGTGTCGCCGGTCAGCAGACCGACTCGGTCAGCGCCGAAACGGTCGACGAGCTCGTGATACTTCTGATTCGAGAGGGCCTTCAAGGGCGTCGTGTAGAAAGCTCGCCGGGTCTCGTGGGTCGTGCGGGTGATCGCGTAGGTGGCGATCAACGTCTTACCCGAACCAGTCGGGGCGCTCACGAGGACGTTCACGCCCCGGTCGACGGCGTCGAGCGCCTCGCGCTGGAAGTCGTCTAGGCCGAAGCCGAGTTCGTCGACGAAGGTGGAACGCAGGTCGCGTTTCACCGACGCAGCAACTTGCCGACCCCGATGGCGAGGAAGTAGAAGGCGGTGAGCGGCACTGCGAGCGCGAGCATCGACAGAGGGTCGCCGCTCGGCGTGAAGACCGCCGCCGCGATCGTGATCGCGATGAGCGCATAGCGCCACGAATGCAGCAGTTGACGGGGTGTCACGATGCGGGCGAGCTCGAGTGCCACGAGCACCACGGGGAACTCGAAGGTCACCCCGAAGATGAACATCATCATCACGAAGAGGCTGAGGTACTGGTTCGGGTTGTAGTAGGAGACCAGGGTGCTGCCACCGATCGACTGGAGGAACTTGATCGCGTGGCCGAAGCTGAAGTACGCGACGACCACGCCGGCGGCGAAGAAGGCGAAGGACGCCGAGACGAAGGGCACTGCGTAGCGCCGTTCGGAAGCCTTCAGTCCTGGCGTGATGAATCGCCAGACGTGCCAAAAGACGATGGGCAAGGCGAATAACAGCCCGCCGAAGAAGGCGATCTTGATGCGTAGCGTGAGCCCGTCGAGCGGGTTGGTGACGAGGAACAGGCAGTGGCCGGGCTCAGCGTGGCAGTAGGGCTGCTGGAGGATGCGCAGAATCGGCGAGTAGAGCATAAAGGCCGCGATGCCGAGCACGATGATCGAGGCCGCCGATATTAAGAAGCGCCGCCGGGCTTCAGCGAGGTGTTCGGCCAGGGTCATCCCGGACTCGGCCTTTCGAAATTTCGACACGTCGGGTCAGTTCAGCGAGGGGTCGACGGGAGACGAATCATCGGGGGTTGGTGCTGTTCGTGGCGACACTGGGGTCGTCAACGGGTTCGGCGGAGACGATCGAGTCTCCCGTGGACTCGTCGGGCCGGCTTCTGATTCGGCAACGTCGCTCGGCGTGACATCGGCGTTCGTTCCCATGCTGTCGCGCAGGTCCGCGCGGTTCGCGAGTTCGTTGAGAAGGTTGACGGGGCTTCGCACCACACGGGCGATGTCCCCCGCGCTCGGCAGATCGGGGATCACCTCGCGGACCTCCTCTTCGACGCGTTCCTGGATCCGCTTAATCGCGCGCCAACTGGCGCCGAGCTTGTGCGCGACTTCGGGCAGCTTGTCAGGACCCAACAACAAGAGGACCACGGCGACGATGACCATGATCTTGATCGGGCTTAGGCTGAACACTCCCCCATTGTAGGGGGGCGAGCGGGATGCTTTTAGACCGGCCCGAACCGCGTGAGAGGCCAAATGCGCAGGAAGACTTTGCCGATGATGTCACTGGCCGGCAGCGACCCCCAATACCGACTGTCACAGGAGTTGGCGTGGTTGTCGCCAATCATGAAGTACGAGTGCGCCGGCACGGTCACGTTGCCGATCGGCCGATTGAGCGGTTCGGTGTGGGGCCAGTTCTCGTTCAACGGCTTGCCGTTGACGTAGATCGTGTTCCCCTTGGACGTCAGGTGGTCACCGGGTAGGCCGATGACCCGCTTCACGTAGATGGGTATGTTGTCATTGCACTGGATGTGGGCCGCTTCGGGGGCGCGAAAGACCACCACGTCGCCGCGATTGATCGTGCCAAGAGTCACGCTGAGCTTGTTGACGAGCACGTGGTCACCGATCATGAGCGTCGGTTCCATCGAGCCGGAGGGAATCCAGAACGTCTGGAAGGCGTATGAGCGAAGGAACCACGACGCCCCCGCCGCCACGACGAGGATGATTACCCATTCCAAGAAGGATTGACGCCGGCGCCGGGGTTTGCCCACCGCCTTCACGATGGTCTCGATGGGGTCCCCGCCATCGGGAACGCCAGAGGTCGATGGCTCGACGGGATCGTTTGGCACATGGTTAGGCTAGTCGGCCGCCCTCTACGAGTCTCGTCGCTCCATCGACGTGAGCAGCCGCTGGAAGCGCTCATCGGTGCTCTTGAACGGATCCTTGAGGAGGATGGTGCGCTGCATCTCATCATTGAGCTTGAGGTGCACCCAGTCGACGGTGTAGTCGCGTCGCCACTCCTTGGCCGCTCGGATGAAGGCACCGCGCATACGCGCACGCGTCGTCGTTGGCGCTTCGGAGGCGGCGCGGGCGATGTCGTCGTCGCATACCACGCGCCGGAAGTGTCCCCGCTGCTGGCGTCGGTAGTACAGGCCGCGCTCCACGCTGGTGTCGTGATAGAGCAGGTCGATGAGGGCGATCTTGGGGTCACTCAGTGCCAGGCCCTTTCGCTCGCGCTCGCGCTCGATGATCTGCAGTTTGGCGATCCAGTCGACGCGGTCGGCGAGGGACATCGGGTCCGCGCGGTAGTCGTCGATCATCTGACGCCAGAGGCGCACCGCGAGGACCTGGTCGGTCGGTAGATCACGGCTGGACGCGAACTGCTCGGCGCGTTCGCACAGGTCGTCTTGGATCTCGATCGCGGTCATGTCGCGTCCCGACACGAGCTTGATCGGCTCCTTGCTCCACAGGTCATAGGAGATGTCGCGCAGTGCGTTGATCGGCGAGGCGAGGTTGTAGTCACGCAGCACGGTCGTGCGGTCCTCGATCATCGCGAGCACGACGGCCGCGGTGCCCACTTTGACGAAAGTCGCGAACTCGCTCATGTTGGAGTCGCCGACAATCACGTGCAGTCGCCGGTACCGCTCGGGGTCGGCGTGGGGCTCATCACGGGTGTTGATGATTGGCCGGCTACGCGTCGTGGCCGACGAGATGGACTCCCAGATGTGCTCGGCGCGCTGACTCATGGAGTACGTCGTGCCTCGGGGCGTGGTGACGACCTTGCCCGCCCCGGCAAAGATCTGTCTGCTGATCAGGAACGGGATGAAGACTTGTTCGAGGCGTGACAAGTCGTCGAAGCGTTCGATGCAGTAGTTCTCGTGGCACCCATAGGAGTTGCCCGAGGAGTCGGTGTTGTTCTTGAAGAGGAAGATGTCGCCGCGGATGCCCTCATTGGTCAGTTGCTCTTGCGCGTAGGAGACGAGTTCGCGCAGGATAGCCTCGCCAGCCTTGTCCTGGGCGACCAGGTCGCTGAGCGTGTCGCACTCCGCGGTCGCGTACTCGGGATGGCTCCCCACGTCGAGGTAGAGCCGGCTGCCATTCTCCAGGAATACGTTGCTGGAGCGTCCCCACGCGACCACCTTGCGAAAGAGGAAGCGCGAGACCTCGTCGGGGCTCAGTCGTCGTTGACCGCGTAGCGAGAACGTGACCCCGTACTCGGTTTCGACGCCGAAGATCCGCCGCAGCATCAGCTCACGTCCCGAGTAGCGCCGCGACTCGCTCGTCGGTGAGTCTCGAGAAGGTGCGTCGGCCCCCGGTGTCCTGGAGCACGCAGACCTCGAGGTCGGCCACGTCAATGGTGCGATCGGCCCCCGCGAGGGCGGCCACCGCGTTGCGAAGCGTCACGTCGAGCGGCTCGAGGTCGGCCTCCGAGGCGCTGAAGCGACCCTTGATCGTCTCGGCGTCCCCGCCGAGGACCGCGAATCGGGGCTCGTCGGATATCGTCCCCTCGTAGGCGATGCGGAAGAGTTTCGTCGGGCGGATCGCCGTTCCCAGTTGGGCAACGAGGACTTCGACCTCCAGGGGCTTTTGGCCTTCGGTGAACATGTCCCCGATGTGCTGGGCGTAGTAGTTCGCGAGCGCGCGCGCGTCGACGTCTTCGCGCGAGTACGTGAAGCCCGTGCCGTCGGCCCAGCGGATGCCCGCCTCGCGCAGTCGGTCGAACTCGTTGTACTTCCCCACGCCCGCGAAAGCAATCCGGTCGTAGATCTCCGAAATCTTATTGAGGGAGGCCGACGGGTTCTCGGCGACCATCAGCACGCCGACGTCGTAGATGGCCGCGACGATCGACCGACCCCGGGCAATGCCTTTCTGTGCGAACTCCGCGCGGTCCTTGATGAGCTGTTCGGGCGAGACGTAGAAGTAGTTGCTCATCGCAGCGAGCCCCCCGCGATGCCCTGGCTCTGGGTGCGACGCTCGTTGATAGCGACGAATCGCGCCTCAACCTCTTCGGCGGGAAGTTCGGTGAACCCGTTCTCGTCGAGTGTGATGATCATCGGGAAGAGGTTTCGAACGAAATCGGGGCCGCCCGTGCTCGGGTCGTTGTCCCCTGCCTCGTAGATGGCGAGCGCGCCGAGCTCGAGGGCCGATTCACGGTCGAGGTCAGCGCGGAATCCCAAGCGCAGCGCACTCTCGGCGAAGGGGGTACCCGAGCCGATCGTCGCGAAGTCACGGCGCTCGTAGCAGCCACCGGCGCCGTCGTACTCGAAGATCCGTCCGTCGCGATGGCTGGGGTCCCAGCCGGCGAGCAGCGGGATCACCATGAGCGGGCTGCCAAGGTTATTGCGTTGAATGATCGGCGACAGGTAGTTGGCTTTGCCCTCGAGGCTGAGCGACGTGTCGGTCATCTTCTCGTAGTGCTCAAAGGACAATTGGGCCATGCGGATGAATTCCATCCCGCGCGCGGCGCTCCCTGAGATCGCCAGGGCTGTGAAGCGGTCCGCCGCCTCAATCTTTCGCACGTCGCGACTTGCGATGTAGTTGCTCGTTGCCTGACGGTCACCCACCATGACGACGCCGCCGACGTAACGCACGGCAATCACAGTGGTGGCGTGGCGCCCCTCGACGCCAGAACCAATCGGGTTCTCCACCAGTCCGGCGCGCAAAGCGAAGTGGAGGAAGGAGGGACCGGGATCGTCACTCGCGTTGAAGAGGGGCAGCCCCATCTACTCGCCTCCCTTTTGGACGTAGTTGCGCACGAACTCTTCGGCGTTCTCCTCCAAAACTTCATCGATCTCGTCGAGCAAGTCGTCCAAATCGGCCTTCAGCTGTTCGCCCTTAGACGTATCGACGTTGACCTCGGGCGCCGACTCCGTCGGACGGGTCACTCGTTGCTTCTGGATTCGTTCTTGTTCAACCATGCCCTTAGTTCTACCCGCCCAAAGCGGTCAATAGGTCTATAGCCGTTGAATTCGTTTCAAACAGGTGCGCCGTCAATGCGGCCGTGCCTCGCAGGGGATCGGGCATGGGTACGCGCTGCAGGGGCCCGTCGCCGAGGTCGAAGACCACCGAGTCCCAATTCGCGGCGGCGATGGCCTCGGGGAAGCGTTTGACGCACTGACCGCGAAAGTACGCCCGGGTGGAGCCTGGCGGTTCGACGATCGCCGCGTCGATGGAGTCCTCGTCGAAGAGTCGCCGCAGACCCACGCGCGCCGCCAACGACCGACCGGGACGCAGATCGTGGTACTGCAGATCGATCGCGCGTAGACGCGCGTCGTCCTCGGCGAGGTCGTACCGATCTCGGTAGCCGTCGAGGATGCGCTGTTTGGCCACCCAGTCAATCCGGTCGGCGACTACGGCCGGGTCGTCGCGCACGCCGTCGAGCATCTCACGCCACTGGTCGAGAATGAAGCGGACCTCGTCGTGATCGGCCACGGCGTCCCCGCCGTGCTGGGCGACGTAGCGCTCGGCGAGTGTCCACAGCTCGTCCTGGTAGTCCCAAGCGGTACGCGACCGCTCGTCGACGCAGTCGACCGCCGCTTGCAAGGTGGGGTCCGCGGCGAAGGCGCGCACCGCTCGGACGGGGTCGCGTGGCGCAGCCGGAAATCCACGAAGTCCCTGGTCTTCGAGGGCGGCGAGCAGCAATGCCGTCGCCCCGAGTTTTACCGCGGTCGCGTACTGGCTCAGGTTGGCGTCGCCGATGATGACGTGGAGGCGTCGGAATCGCTCGGCGTCGCCGTGGGTCTCGTCTCGGGTGTTGATGATGGGGCGCTTCAAGGTGGTCTCGAGACCGACCACCTCCTCAAAGAACTCGGCGCGTTGGCTCACCTGATAGGCGGGTCGGGCCCCCCGGGGCCGATCGGTCTCGAATCCCACTTTGCCGGCACCGATGACGATCTGGCGCGAGACGAAGTGCGGTACCAGAGCCCGAACGAGATCACCGAATTCGACTGACCGCGCCACCAGGTAGTTCTCGTGACAGCCGTAGGAGTTGCCCTTGCCGTCGGAGTTGTTCTTGTAGATGGTGATTGCCTGGACGGGACCGAGCGATTCGTTGGCAATGCGCTGCGCCCGTCGCAGCACCTCCTCGCCGGCGACGTCGAAACGAACGGCCTCGAGCGGGGAACGGCACTCGGGTGAGGAGTACTCGGGGTGCGCGTGGTCCACGTAGAGCCGAGCGCCATTGGCGAGCACGGTGTTGGCGAGCTGGGTTTCGACGATCGGGGCGAAGGCCGTCAGCCCCGCCAGGCCCCGCGCGTCCACACCGGGCGTCTCACCCTCGAAGTCCCAGTTGATATGGGCTATCCCCCGCTGCGCGTAGGCGTTGACGATGACGCTCGAGGCGGTGATCGGGTCCTGTTCGGGTCCCCCGGCAATACCGAACTCAGTCTCGATGCCGAGGACTTTAGCGATGGCCACTGGACTACAGGTACTGGCCGGTGCCGACGTGCTGGATCGACCGGCCGCCCTTGGTCTCCGCCTCCTCGCGGTTGATCAGGGTGCGGATGAAGACGATCCGTTCGCCCTTCTTTCCCGAGATCCTCGCCCAGTCGTCCGGGTTGGTGGTGTTGGGCAGGTCCTCGTTCTCGCGGTACTCCTGGCGGATCGACTCGAGCAGGTCATCGACGCGCAGGCCGCGGGGACCGTTGGCGATCTCGCGCTTGACCGCCAGCTTCTTCGCGCGGCGCACGATGTTCTCGATCATCGCACCCGAGGCGAAGTCCTTGAAGTAGAGCACTTCCTTGTCGCCGCCCTGGTACGTCACCTCGAGGAACCGATTCTCGTCGTCGACGCGGTACATCGTGGCCACCGTTTCCTCGATCATCGCGCGGATGGCCTTGTCGCGGTCGCCCCCACCGAGTCCGTGCACGACGGTGTCGTCAATCGGCAGGGAAGGGTGGATGTAGCGCTGGAAGATTTGAGCCGCCGACTCAGCGTCGGGCCGCTCGATCTTGATCTTGACGTCGAGTCGCCCCGGTCGAAGGATCGCCGGGTCGATGAGGTCCTCGCGGTTGGTCGCCCCGATCACGATGACGTCGCGCAGCGACTCCACGCCGTCGATCTCGGCGAGCAACTGCGGCACGATCGTTGATTCCATATCCGAACTGATGCCCGTGCCGCGGGTGCGAAAAAGCGAGTCCATCTCGTCGAAGAAGATGATGACGGGCACGCCCTCCTCGGCCTTCTCACGGGCTCGCTGGAAAACCAGACGGATCTGGCGCTCGGTCTCACCGACGTACTTATTGAGCAGCTCAGGGCCCTTGATGTTCAAGAAGTAGGACCGCACGTTCCGATTGCCGCTCAACTCACCGACCTTGGCGGACAGCGAATTGGCCACGGCCTTGGCGATGAGGGTTTTGCCGCAGCCGGGCGGGCCGTAGAGGAGGATCCCCTTGGGGGCGGGCAGTTCGTACTCGGTGAACAGCGCTCGGTGCAGGTAGGGCAGTTCGACCGCGTCGGTGATCAACTCGATCTGGGAGTCGAGACCGCCGACGTCGGCGTAGGTGATGTCGGGCACCTCTTCGAGGACCAGTGCTTCAGCCTCTTGGCGGGCGAGCTTCTCGGTGAGGAGGTTCGAACGGGTGTCGAGCAGCAGCGCGTCGCCGCTGCGCAAGCGCACGTCGCGCAGGGCGTCAGAGAGTTCCACGACACGCTCTTCATCGGCCCGCCCGTAGATCAGCACGCGACGTTCATCGAGAACGTCCTTCACGGTAACGACCTCGCCCTGGCCGTCAGGGTCACGAACCCCGATGACGGTGAAGGACTCGTTGAGCACCACCTCGTCTCCACGTGCGACCTGGTGGGGATCGATCGCGGGGTGAAGCGCCACGCGCATCTTGCGTCCGGCGGCGAAGATGTCGACCGTTCCGTCGTCGTTGAAGTCCGTGAACGTTCCGTATACCGCCGGCGGCTGGGTCAACTTGTCAACTTCGTCGCGAAGCGCGCTGATCTGGTCGCGGGTCTGCTGGATCGTGATACTGAGTTTCTCGTTGTTAGAGCGCGCCTGGGCCAGGTGTCCACGTGTCTCGAGCAACTGCTCTTCGAGCATCTCGATGCGTCGGTTGTAGAACTCCGACTCGGTCAGTGGCTCACTGAGCGGCCGCCCTCGTCGCGCGACGTCATCACCGTGCTCATCGGGCTCGTTGGCATGGAATCGGTCCATACCGTCACCCTAGACTTCCAAGGTCTTATGCGTGTTCGCGGTGCCGGGGCTGCGGTGCCCCGCTAGCATGACCAGACGAGAATAGCCCGGGAGGACGTTGGCATGAAGGTGTGGATCGACCAGGATTTGTGCACGGGTGACGGCCTCTGTGAGGAGATTTGTCCGGCCGTGTTCACGCTGCTCGACGACGGCCTCGCCTACGTCAAAGAGGGCGCCGACGTGAAGAGCGCGCCAGGCGGAGCGGCCGGTGTCGCCGTCGTGCCTGCGGAGTTCGAAGACGCCGTCGTCGAGGCCTCCGAAGAGTGCCCGGGCGAGTGCATCTTCATCGAACAGGACTGACGTCTAGAGCGTCACGGCTGCTCCGGCGAGGCGACGCGCGGACGTGAGGAATCCGGTGTGGGCCACCATCCGGTGGTCGGGGCGCACCGAGCGACCGTCGATGTGCCACGTGCGCCGCAGGATCTCCACCGTCTCGGCGAGGCCGAACGAGTAGCGGTGCAGCGTCTCTCGTAGCAGCTGGGTCTGATTGATCGTGGGCAGGTAGGCGAGCAGGATTCCGCCCGGGCGTAGTGCCGTTGCGGCGTGTTCGACGACCGCCCACGGCTCGGGCATGTCGAGCAGGATGCGATCGAAGTCGTCGCCGTCGATACCCTGGGTGACGTCTCGGATCTGGACGTCGTAGTGGACGACCTCGCCCAACAGGTCACGCACGTTCTGTTTGGCGTGTACGGCGAAGTCCTCTCGGATCTCGTAGGCCGTGATGTGCGCGCCGGCGCGTAAAAGGGTCATGGACAGCGCGCCCGAGCCGACGCCGGCCTCGAGCACCTTCTGGCCGGGGGCGATATCGGCCTGGAGCAGGATCGCGCCGAGGTCCTTGGGATAGATCACTTGGGCCCCGCGGGGCATCTTGAGCACGACGTCGGTCAAGGTCGGGCGAAGCACGAGGAAGCTGCGCTCGGTGTTGCTCGAGATGAGCGACCCCTCGACGGTTCCGATGACGTCGTTGTGCTGCACGATTCCCGCGTGGGTGTGGAAGGCCGCGTCGGGACGCAACGTGATGAGATAGCGGCGGTCCTTCGCGTCGATCAGCATCACACGTTCGCCGACCGCGAGCGTGGCCTTCACGATGAGCGTCGTGACGCGCGTCGTCCTAGTGAACGAGCCACGCCGTCCAAGAGCCGCAGGGCTACGAGACCGCCGAGCACTCCGGTCCACTTCTTGGATCGTTGGGCGAGCGCTCGGGTGCCAACCAGTCCGATCGCGAGCTTCAACAGGCGGCGCACTAGTGACGACCTTGCTTGGGCCGCGAGCGACGACCACGCCAGAAACCCCACACGTAACCAATGAGTAGGCCACCCACACCGGCGATGGCCGTATCGGCGGGATCGTCGCCGCGAAGTGACAGCGGGTTGGCCGGTACGACCTCTCGCACGCGCTGCTCTAATTCACGCCGAGTTGCGGAGTCGCTCATGACTTACTCTTCAGGCGACGTCGAACGGAGGCGTCCGCGACGATCCGCCAGGCGGTCACGGCGAGTACCGCGATCGCCACCACCGCAACAATGAGGTAGGGCAACCACGAGAGGGAACCATCGAGTACCCGGAACTGTTGGAGGAATCGCAAGAGCCCGATGAGCAGCATGAGCGAACCGAATCCGACGAAGATGCTGCCGAGTGCACCGAAGGCGGCGTAGCGCGCGACATCCTTCAGTGGCTGGACCGTCTCCTCCTTCACGTAGCGAACGACGAGACCCTTGATCTCGTCGAAATCGCGTCGCAGCGACGCACCCCGTAAGACCTTTCGCCACGACGGAAGTTTCACGCCATCAGCCTACTCAGTACGGTCGCGAATGACGTACGTAGAACTCGCGTTGGCCACGGCGACATCGTCCTGGTCGACGATCCGCGCTTCGACGAATGCTACGAGCGAGCCGGACTTGACCACCGTTGCGCTGCAGGTCAAGACGGACCCGGCGGCCACCGGGCGCAGGAAGGAGATCCGCAGGTCGGTATTAGCTACGAAGACCTTGCGCTCCCCCATCGCGGCGACGGCCGCCGCTCCCATAGCCGAGTCGGCGATGGCGGCGAGAAAGCCACCCTGGACGGCGCCAGCCGGATTCAGGAATCGTTCGTCAATCCGAGCGCGCCAGACGCTTGGGGTCCCGTCGGGCGTTACGAGGCGCGTCAACCCTAAGGTGAGGTCACAGTTCGGTGGAATCTGGAGCATGACTCAGGGTACCGGCCACCGGGAAGTCAGTGGAAAGTTAGGTACTGTTCTAGACATGGTCGACCACTTATTCACCGGCGCGGACGAACTCGAAGGGCGCGCGATCCGCGAGATCATGGCGTTGGCCATGGACGCGCCGGCCCAGGCAAAATCTGGCCACAGCGGGACGGCGATGGCGTTGTCTCCGCTCGGGGTGACGCTCTTCTCGAGGCTGCTGCGCCACGATCCCACCGATGCCCAGTGGGCTGATCGGGACCGGTTCATCCTGAGTTGTGGGCACGCCTCGATTCTCCAGTACGGTCTGGCGCGCGCCTTCGGCTACGACCTGGACGAGCAGGACCTGCGGGGATTCCGCCAGCCACACTCGCGCACGCCTGGTCACCCCGAACGCGGCGTCACGCCGACGGTCGAGGTCACCACCGGACCACTCGGACAAGGCATCGCCAATGGGGTCGGCATGGCGATCGCCGAACGGATCCTGCGCGCGGATTTCGGCGAGGACCTGGTCAATCACCGCACCTGGGTGGTGGCAGGTGACGGATGTCTCGAGGAGGGGATCAGCCACGAGGCGGCCTCGCTCGCGGGCTCGCTCGGCTTGGACCGCCTGACGGTCTTCTACGACGACAACCACATCACGATCGATGGCCCGACCGAACTGGCCATGCACGACGACCCGGCCGGGCGCTTTCGCGCCTACGGCTGGCACGTCATTGAACTGGGAGAGCGGGCTAACGACCTCGATGCGCTCGAAGCGGCCGGCGTCGCGGCGATCGCCGAGACCGCACGACCCACGTTGGTGATTATCCGCTCCCACATCGGCTTTCCGTCCCCGGTCATGATGGACCGACGCGAGGCGCACGGCTCGCCCTTCAGCGCCGAGGCGATCACCCAGGTCAAGGCCATTCTCGGTGTCCCCGACGTCGCGTTCCACCTGGACCCCGAACTACCGTCCGCGATGGTCGAGGCGCTCGCGGCGCGCCGCGCCGAGCACACGCGTTGGGAGGCGGCGATGGTCGCGGCCGGTGAACGGGGCACCCGCCTGCGTCACCAGTACGACACCAACGGTGCATTGGCCGAGGTCGGACCCGTCGAGTACTTCGTCGGCGGAAGCCGCGTTGCCACACGCAAGGCGATGCAGCGCGCCATGGACACGTGGGCGGCCCAGACACCGGGCCTGACGGCCGGATCGGCCGATCTGACCGACAACACGGGCGTAGTCCTGCACGGTGCGCCCCAGGGTGCGTCGGCCCCCGGTGGTCGTCAGATCCACTACGGCGTGCGCGAGTTCGCGATGGGCGCCGTCCTCGTCGGCCAGGCGGCGCACGGCGGAATCCGCCCGATCGGTTCGACGTTCTTCGTCTTCAGTGACTACGCCCGACCCTCGATCCGCCTGGCCGCGCTGAGCCGGGTTAGCACGCTCTTCGTGTTCACCCACGACTCGATCGGCGTCGGCGAGGACGGACCGACCCACCAGCCGGTGGAACATCTCATGGCCTTGCGCGCGATGCCCCAGCTTCACGTGGTGCGCCCCTCGGACGCGAATGAGACCCTCGACCTGGTGGCAGCGTACTTGGCCGACCACAATCCACCCACTACGGCGCTGGTGCTCTCGCGCCAGGACGTCACCGTTATGAACGACGACGATCGTCGCGCATCCAAGTCCGGTGCGCGAAAGGGTGGATACGTCGTGCGCGAGTCCGAGGACGCCCGGTTCACCCTGGTCGCGACGGGCTCTGAGGTGTCGGCCGCCATCGCGGCCAGTGAACAACTCGCCGCCGACGGAATCGTCACGCGCGTCGTCGCTCTGCCGTGTTGGACTTGCTTTGAGGAGCAGCCCCGCGAGTACCGCGACGCGGTGCTTCGTCGCTCGCTACCCTCGGTGTCCCTCGAGGCCGGCGCGACGCTTGGTTGGTCGCGCTATGTCGATCACGCGATCGGCATCGACTCCTTCGGGTTGTCAGCGCCGGGCGATTACGTGTTCGACTACTTCAACATCGGCGCCCAGTGTCTGGTCGACCACGTTCGTGATTGGTTAGGAGCCTCGTCGTGACCCGCTTAGATGACCTGTACAACGAGGTCGGCCAGAGTCCCTGGATCGACAACATCCGGCGTGACTGGCTCGACGATGGGACGCTCGCGCGCTACGTCGCCGAGGGTGTTCGCGGGGTAACCTCGAACCCCTCGATCTTCGCCAAGGCCCTTGCGACCTCTTCGGCCTACGACGAACGCATCGCCGGTCTCAACACGGACGATCCCGAGCGGGTCTTCGAACACCTCGCGGTCGACGATGTCCGTGACGCCTGTGATGTGCTGGCCGGGGTGAACGACGCAGCTCGGTCCGACTTCGCCGCCTCGCGTCGGCGTTACCTCGACGGCTTCGTCTCATTGGAGGTCTCACCGCGTCTGGCGCACGACACCCAAGCCACGATCGCCGCGGCCCGTCGCCTGGCCGCGGCCGTGGGGCGACGGAACGTGATGATCAAGATCCCGGCCACCATCGCCGGCCTCGAAGCGATTAGCACGGTCCTCGGCGACGGTATCAACGTGAACGTCACGCTGATCTTCTCGATCGAACGGTACCGGGCGGTGATGGACGCCTGGGCGAGCGGGCTCGAACTGGCTATCGAGCGCGGTCACGACGTGGCGGACATCGCCAGCGTCGCCTCGTTCTTCGTGTCGCGAGTCGACGTCGCGGTCGATCAACTGCTTGAAGCAAACGACCCCCGTCGTGGCACGATTGCCGTCGCGCAGGTGGCGCGGGCCTACTCGGCCTTCACGGAGGTGGTCGGATCGCCCCGCGTCCAGTCACTCCTCGCGCGCGGTGCCCAGGTGCAACGGCCCCTGTGGGCGTCCACCTCGACCAAGAACCCGGCCTACGACGAGTTGCTCTACGTGAACTCCATCGCGGCCGACGAGACCGTCAACACGATGCCCGACGCGACCCTGGCCGCGGCGCTCGCTCGCGGTTCCTATGACGCGTCGATCCTTCGCGACAGCGCTCGCGCGGCGGCGACGATCGCGACCCTCGACACGCTCGCGCCCACCGTGGACCTCGCCGCAGTGACCGAGCAACTCGAGGACGAGGGTGTTGCGGCCTTCATCGCCTCGTACGAGGAGCTGCTCGAGACGGTGCGCAGGAAACTGAGCGGGCACTCGGCTTGACCCGGCGCGCGTTTGCGTGACCCGTAGAGTGGCGCAGCGGCGCAACTAGGATGCACCCATGACGAAGCATTCTCTCGATGGCGTCGTGTCGGACCTGGTCAACGCGACCGCCACCGACGTCGCTCCCGCTGCCGTCGACCTTGCGCGCAGAGCCCACGGACACGTGGTCACCTACTCCCCTAAGGTCTTCATCCCCCTGACCAAACTGTGTCGCGATCGGTGCGGTTACTGCACTTTCGCCCAGGCGCCCGCGCACGTGAGCGCTCCGTACCTGTCACTCGACGAGGTCATGACGATCGCCCAGGCGGGGCGCGATGCGGGGTGCACCGAGGCGCTCTTCACTCTCGGGGAGCGCCCTGAGCTTCGCTACGACGAAGCCGCGCGCTGGCTCGCGGCCCGGGGCTACCGTTCGACCGTCGACTACCTGGCCACCGCCGCTCAGATGGTCCTCGACGGGACGGGGTTGTTGCCCCACATCAACGCCGGCGCGCTGTATCGCCACGAGCTCGACCAGTTGCGCGCCTCCTCGGTCTCCCAGGGCATGATGCTCGAATCGCTCGCCACCTTGGACGCGCACCGGCTGTCGCCGGACAAGGACCCCGAGCGGCGCCTGGACACCTTGCGCTTCGCGGGAGAGCTGCGCATCCCCTTCACCACGGGTCTCCTGGTCGGGATCGGTGAGTCGCGCGCCGACCGGATCGAGGCGCTCGACGCCATCCGCACCTCCCACCTCGAGTTCGGTCACGTCCAAGAGGTCATCATTCAGAACTTCCTGCCCAAGGCGCGCACCGCTATGGCCCACGAGCCCGCGGCGAGCGACGAGGAGTTCCACTGGACGATCGCCGCGGCGCGGCTGCTATTGCCCGACGACATACATCTTCAGGCGCCGCCCAACCTCAGCGACGACCCGGCGGGCCTCTTGGACTTCGGCATCGACGACTTCGGCGGCATCTCACCGGTCACCATCGATCACGTGAATCCTGAGCGCGCCTGGCCGGCCGTCGGGATACTGCGGCGTCAGGTCGAACTGCGCGGACTGCACCTCGTGGCGCGTCTCGCGATCTACCCGGAGCACCTCGGTCGTCACGAGACGTTCGTGCACGAGCACGTGCGGCCGTTCATGCTGGCGAGTGCCGACTCCACGGGTCTCGCGCGCGATGACGCCTGGGCGTCGGGCGCCGAGACGCCACCGCCGGAGGCCCCGGTGTCACGGGTCCACACTTCGGCGGTCGAGGAGATCCTCGCGCGCTACGAACCTGGGTACCCCTTCGAGCACGCCGAACTCGTCACCCTGCTCAACGCTCGCGGCGGTGACTTCAACGCCGTCGTGGAGCTCGCCGATGACGTGCGGCGGCGTCTGGTGGGCGACGAGATCACCTACGTCGTCAACCGCAACATCAACTACACCAACGTCTGCACCTTCAAGTGCCGATTCTGTGCCTTCTCCAAGGGGCCGCTCTCGCTCAACCTGCGCGGCGATCCCTACCTGCTCGGACTCGATGAGATCGCCGATCGTGTCCGAGAGGCCGAAGAGCGCGGTGCGACCGAAGTCTGCCTGCAGGGCGGGATCCACCCGAACTTCGACGGCGACTACTACCTCGACGTCGTGCGCGCGGTGCACGAGGCGTCCCCAACGATGCACATCCACGCCTTCAGTGCCCTAGAGGTATTCGAGGGCGCGCGACGCAACAACGAGGACCTCGAGTCGTACCTGACCCGACTCCGTGACGCGGGCCTTAAGACGTTGCCCGGCACCGCTGCGGAGATCCTCGACGACAATGTCCGCGCGATCCTGTGCCCGGACAAGCTGAACACCCAGCAGTGGCTCGACGTGCACCGGGCGGCTCATCACGTCGGACTGCACTCGAACATCACGATCATGTTCGGCGCCGTCGAAGGCGCCGCCGAGTGGGCGACCCACCTGCTCGTGACCCGCGCCTTGCAACTCGAGACGGGCGGGTTCACCGAGTTCGTCCCACTGCCGTTCGTCCACATGGCGACGCCGCTCTTCCTACGCGGTCGCGCGCGCAAGGGCCCGACCTTCCGCGAGGCCGTCCTCATCCACGCGGTGGGACGGTTGCACTACGCGACCCTGATCGACAACATTCAAGTCAGCTGGGTAAAGATGGGCATCGACGGCGTGCGTCGCGTGCTCGGCGCGGGCGCCAACGACCTCGGTGGGACCCTGATGGACGAGAACATCTCACGCGCGGCCGGCGCCGTGCACGGTCAGGAATTGGACGTCGCGCACCTGCACGAGCTCGTCGCCCCGCTCGGTCGGCCGTTGATCCAACGCAGCACGCTCTATCAGGCGCTGTGACCGACCCGGCCGTGGAGGCCTTCCTGAGTGAGAGCGGGCTGGTCGACGTCGCGAATGACGTTGAGCTGGCGCAGGTCCGCGTCCTGCTTGAGGACGTCTCGTCACTCGTCCAGTCCGGTCACGACGTGCGCGACCTACGAGTTGCGGCGACCGCGATGCGCGAACTGCTCATCGCGGCGCGACTGTTCTCACCGTGGCGCGATCGACCGAAGCTCACCGTCTTTGGATCAGCGCGCACGCCGGCCACCTCACCCCTCTACGCGATGGCGCGCTCGTTGAGCGCGCGTATGGCTGCACGCGGCTGGATGACCGTCTCCGGCGCCGGACCCGGGATCATGGAGGCCGCGGCCGAAGGCGCCGGCCATGATGACACGCTTGGCGTGAACATCACGCTGCCCTTTGAGCAGAGCTCGAACCCCTACGTCGACGCCGAGAGCCGGCTGGTGGAGATGAAGTACTTCTTCACGCGAAAGGTCGCGCTGACCAAGGAGTCACTGGCCTTCGTGTTCTTCCCCGGCGGATTAGGCACGATGGACGAGGTCTTCGAGATTCTCACGCTGCTGCACACCGGCAAGGGTGGACCCGCGCCGGTGCTGCTGGTCGACACCGCCGAGGGAACCTACTGGGAGTCGTGGCAACGGTTCATCAACGAGTCGGTCATCGCCACGGGATATCTCGACGAGAACGCGGCAGTCTTGTTCAAGATCTGTCACTCACTCGACGAGGTGGAGCGTGAGATCGACCGTTTCTACACGAACTTCACCGAGTTCAGCGTGTCCTCGGGACGCGGGCGGATCGGGTTGGGTCGCGCACTCACGCTCGACGAGTGCGCCGTCCTCGAGCGTCGCGTGCCCGAGCTCGCCACGGGCGATGGTCTACGGGCTGAGGCGAGCGCGCTGACCTTCGACTTCGACGGGCGTCGCTACGTTGAGCTGCGTCGACTCATCGACGCCGTCAACGACCTGGGCTGACGGGCTGCGGTCGTCACCGCGTTGCCCATCGGCCTGAGCGAGGCCCCGCCACGTCGTGCACCCAGTGGACCAGACGCTCGTGCTCGAGCGAAGGAGCAACGCTCCCGCTGCAGCACGTCACCGAGGTGTGCCCGAGAGCCCGAGGGGTGGTTACTCCGGTAGGCCGCGCAGGATGGCCTCGGCCTTCTGCAGGCTGCGCCGCACCCGCGCGAGCTGGCGCTCGACGTCGCGCGCCGCGTCGTCGTCGTCACGTAACTGCGCTCGAACGGCGTCAAAGACGGCTTCGCTGACGCGCTCTTCGAGCGCGGCGATCTCGTCGGCGAGCGCCGAGAAGGACGTCACGACGCGAGGGTTTCGACGTTCAACTCTCCCGCGGCGAACTGTGCGCGCAACACCTTCTTGTCGAACTTGCCGACGCTGGTCTTGGGGATGGAGTCGATAAACGTCCAGTGTTCGGGCAGCCACCACTTGGCGACGCGCGCGGCGAGGAAGTCGCGCAACTCCGCCGCAGTCGCGTTCGCCCCGGGTCGAAGCACCACGCAGCACAGCGGTCGTTCTTGCCACTTGTCGTCGGGAACGGCAATGACCGCGGCCTCGAAGACGGCCGGGTGGGCCATGACGGTCCCCTCGAGCTCGACCGAGCTGATCCATTCGCCGCCGGACTTGATCACGTCCTTGGTTCGGTCGCTGATCACCATGAAGCCCTGGTGGTCGAGCGTGCCGATGTCACCGGTGCGCAGCCACCCGTCGTGGAACCGGTCGGGGGCGTCAACGCCGTAGTAGGAGCCGGTGATCCACGGACCGCGGATCTCGAACTCACCCACCGTCTGACCGTCGTTGGGCAGCACCGAGCCGTCGTCGTCGGTGATGCGCATCTCGACGCCGGCGACCACGCGGCCGGCCTTGGCGCGAAAGTCGATTTCCTTTTCCGGTGGCGTACCGGCTGGTGGGATCGAGACCGCGGCGAGTGGGCTGGTCTCGGTCATCCCCCACCCCTGGACCATGTTGCGACCGTAACGATCGCGGAAGGTCTCGATCATGGAGCGCGGCACGGCCGAACCTCCGGCGAGGATTCCGCGCAACGAGGAGAAGTCGGCGTCGGCGTCGTTCTCCGCGGCGCGCAAGACGTCGTTCCACACCGTGGGCACGCCAAGTGAGATCGTGGGCCGCAGCTCACGGATCATCTTCACGATCGGTTCACCCTGGAGGAACATCTGGGGCATGATGAGCTCGGTGCCGGCGAAGAAGGCGGTGTAGACGGCCCCCCACGCGTTGACGTGGAACATCGGCACGATAAGAAGGCACCGGTCTTTCTCGGAAAGTCCGATCGAGTTCGCGCTCGTCGAGGCGAGTGAGTGCAGCCAAATCGACCGGTGCGAGTAGACAACGCCCTTGGGATTGCCCGTCGTACCCGACGTGTAGCACATGATCGCCGCGGACTTCTCGTCGAGGTCGGGCCAGACGAAGCCTGGTGCCTCGGCTCCGATGAAGTCCTCGTAGTCGATCGTCTCACCCAGCGCGCCACTCTCGTCGGGGCCGTTGACGATGATGTGCTTCACCGTGGGGATCTGGTCGCGAACCTTGGCGAGCAGCGGGATCAGGGTGTGGTCGACGATGATGACCTGGTCCTCGGCGTGATTGATCACGAAGGCGAGTTGCTCGGGGAACAGCCGGATGTTGAGGGTGTGCAGCACCGCACCCATGGCCGGCACGGCGAGGTACGCCTCCATGTGGACTTGGTTGTTCCACATGAAGGTCCCGACACGGTCCCCATCGCCGATCCCGAGCCGGCGCAGCGCCGCTGCGAGCCGCTCGGCGCGGATCGCGATCTCGGTGAAGGTCGCCTGCTCCACACCAGTGGCGGTCACCGTGTAGACAGTCTTATCGGCGTAGATCCACTCGCCGTGTCGAATCATGCCACTGATGACCAGTGGCGAGTCCTGCATCGTGCTCTGCATGTCGTCTCCGTTCCCCTGGAACGATGCTACAAAGTCCGAGAGACTCGCGTTACCAGGAGGTTCGATAGGGCGCCACGGGTGCGGGCAGGATTGTCTCGCCCATCAGATGGGCGTCCACGGCCGCGGCGGCGCTGCGTCCCTCGGCGATCGCCCAGACGATCAAGCTCTGGCCACGTACGGCGTCACCGCACGCGAAAACCGGCGCCCCACCGTCGAGGGGCGTGCGCCAGGTGTCGTCGACCCTCAACGTCGCACGCTCGGTCACGAGCGACGGGTCGGCGAGGCCGAGGGTCGCCAGCTCGGGTCCCGTGAAGCCGGCGGCGATTAGCACCAGGTCCGCCTCGATGGTTTCGGACTGGCCGGTGTCGCGGTGGGTAATGACCGCCGCGGTCACCGCCGTCTCGCCGAGGAACTCGACTGTCTCGGTCGCAAAGACCCGTTCGCCGCCCTCGTCGTGGGCCGACGTGGTCTTGAAGAGCCGCGGCATCGTGGGCCAGGGCTGGTCGGCCGGTCGGTGGTCCGGCGGACGGTCGAGGATCTCGATCTGGGTCACCGAGCGCGCGCCCTGGCGATGGGCGGTGCCGAGGCAGTCCGCGCCCGTGTCACCGCCGCCGAGAATCAGCACGGCCCGGTCGTGGGCGTCGATCGGGCTCGCGGTCTGGGTCGCGACGGCCCGATTCGCCGCCTCGAGATAGGTCATCGCGGGCATGACGCCAGTCAGTTCCGAGCCGGGTATCGCGATGAGACGTGGCGTGGTCGAGCCGACGGCGAGTAGCACCGCGTCGTAGCGTTGTTGCAGCAGGCTGAGGGGTGTGCCCGCCGGGCCAATCGTGCTCGAGGTGACAAAGGTGATGCCGGCGTCGACCATGGCCTCGAGACGGCGGTCGAGCACGGCCTTTTCGAGCTTGAAGGCGGGTATCCCGTAGCGCAACAGCCCGCCGATGGCGTCGGCGCGCTCGTAAACCGTCACGGCGTGGCCGGCGCCGCGCAGCTGGGCCGCGGCGGCGAGCCCGGCGGGACCCGACCCGACGACCGCGACGCGCCGTCCGCTCTCGTGTGACGGCACACGCTGCACGGGCAGTCCGAGGGAGTAGGCGTGTTCGGCGACCTCGTACTCGACGCGTTCGATCGTGACCGCCTCGTCGCCGACGGCCAGCACACAGGCCGACTCACAGGGGGCTGGGCAGAGTCGCCCGGTGAACTCTGGGAAGTTGTTGGTGGCAAAGAGCTGGGCGGCCGCGACGTCCCAGCGTTGGCGGTAGACCGCGTCGTTGAAGACGGGGATCCGATTGCCCAGCGGACAGCCCTGGGTGCAGAACGGGATGCCACAGTCCATGCACCGCGCGGCCTGCACCGCGACCTCGTCGTCGCTCTGGGACTCGTAGACTTCGCGCCAATCGCGCAGCCGTACGGCGACGGGCCGGTAGGCCGGTCCTCGTCGTGGGTATTCGAGGAATCCCGTGGGCTTACCCATTGCGCTGCTCGTCCCTCGCGCGCTGGTATTCCGAGGTCTCGATGCGCACGAAGTTCATCCGCGCCACGCGCCACGTCCCGAGTATCTGCGCGGCGACCGGTGAGCCCGTCTCGAGGTGATAGCGCTCGAGCAAGTTGCGCAGCGTCGTCTCGTCGTCGAACTCGAGGGGATCGACCTCGTAGACCCCGGCACTCAGGACGTCATAGACACGTTGTCGCGGGTCGTAGAGGTAGATGGTGCCTCCGGACATCCCCGCCGCCAGGTTTCGACCGACGTCACCGAGGATCGCCACAACGCCGCCAGTCATGTACTCGCCGGCGTGGTCGCCCGTCCCTTCGACGACGATCGTGGCCCCCGAGTTGCGCACGCCGCAGCGCTCGCCCACGACGCCGCTGACGAACAGGTCGCCCGCGGTCGCGCCGTAGCCGATCACGTTGCCCGCGATGATGTTCTCGCTGCGCACGAAGACCGACTCACTGGGTGGTTGGACGATGATGCGTCCGCCCGAAAGGCCCTTGCCCACGTAGTCGTTGCAGTCCCCGAAGAGGCGGATGGTGACGCCGTGGGGCAAGAACGCGCCGAGGCTCTGGCCGGCCGACCCCTCGAGGCGCAGTGTGATGGTGTCCTCGGGCAAGGTCTCAGCGCCGAGTAACCGCGTGATGGCACTGCCGGTCAGTGTGCCCACAGTCCGATTGACGTTCTCGATGCGCCCCTCGTAGATGTAGGGCGTGCGTTCCCGCGCGGCGACGAGGGCCGCATCGAAGAACTTCCAGTCGAGCGCGTCTTCGAGTCCGTGGTCCTGGCCGATCCGGTGGTGACGCTGTTCCTCGGGTACCACGTGGAGTAGCGCCGAGAGGTCGACGCCGTTGTCTGCGGCGGCGCGCTCGTCGACCACCAGGTGCGAGGGGTCGCCGATCAGCTGGTCCAGGCTGTGCAGCCCCAACTGGCTTAGGTACTCGCGGACCTCGGTGGCGATGAACTCGAAGAAGTGCTCAACGAACTCTGGCTTGCCGGTGAAACGCTCGCGTAGGACGGGGTTCTGGGTCGCGATGCCCACGGGGCAGGTGTCGAGGTGACAGACGCGCATCATCACACAGCCCGACACGACGAGCGGCGCGGTCGCGAACCCGAACTCCTCGGCGCCCAGCATTGCGGCGATCACGACGTCACGGCCGGTCTTTAGCTGGCCGTCGACCTGGAGCACGACGCGACTGCGTAAGCCGTTGGCCGCGAGGGTCTGATGGGCCTCGGTGAGCCCGATCTCCCACGGCGTGCCGGCGTGCTTCAGCGACGTGAGCGGCGCCGCGCCGGTCCCCCCGTCGTGACCCGAGATCAACACGACGTCGGCGTGCGCCTTGGCGACGCCCGCGGCGATGGTCCCCACGCCCTGCTCGCTGACGAGCTTGACGTGGATCCGGGCCCGGTCGTTCGCGTTCTTCAGGTCGTAGATGAGCTGGGCGAGGTCCTCGATCGAGTAGATGTCGTGGTGCGGGGGCGGAGAGATGAGCCCGACGCCCGGCGTCGAATGACGAGTCGCCGCGATCCAGGGGTAGACCTTGGACCCGGGGAGCTGGCCACCCTCGCCGGGCTTGGCGCCCTGGGCCATCTTGATCTGGAGGTCATCGGCGTTGACCAGGTATCGGCTGGTCACGCCGAATCGGCCGGAGGCGACCTGCTTGATCGCGGAGCGACGGTTCTGGCGTGGATCGCTCGTATCGAAGCGGTCCTCGTCCTCACCTCCCTCGCCGGTGTTGGATTTGGCTCCCAGCCGGTTCATCGCGATGGCGAGTGTGGTGTGCGCCTCCTCGCTGATTGAACCGTAGGACATTGCCCCGGTCGAGAAGCGCCGTACGATCGACGACACGCTCTCGACCTCGTCCAGTGGCGTCGGCGTCGGCGCCGGGCGCAGCTCGAGCAGCGAACGCAACGTCATGCGCCCACGCGTCTGGTCGTCCACGAGCGTGGTGTACTCCTTGAACAGGTCGTAGCGGCCCTCGCGGGTGGCGTGCTGGAGTTTTTGGACCGTGTGGGGGTTGAAGAGGTGGAGTTCGCCGTCGCGACGCCACTGATACTCCCCCGCGTTGGCGAGGGCCTCGACGGGCGACTCGGTCGCGTAGGCGGCGCGGTGCCAGGTCAGCAGGTCCCTCGCGATTCGTTCGATGCCGCTGCCCCCGACGCGTGAGGCGAAGCCTGGGAAGTAGTTCGCGAGCAGGGCATCGTCGAGTCCGACTGACTCGAAGAGCTGGGAGCCAACGTAGCTCGCCACCGTGCTCACGCCCATCTTGGACATGACCTTCACGAGACCCTTGGTGAGGGCCTTCGCGTACTGATAGCGCGCCTCGTAGGCGGTTCGCTGGTCGATGTCGCCACGGTCCACGAGTGCGTCGATGGTCTCGTAGGCGAGGTACGGGCACACCGCGGAAGCCCCGAAGCCCACGAGCAGCGCGACGTGGTGTACTTCACGGACGTCGCCCGCTTCGAGGATGAGCGCCGCGCGAGTGCGCAGGTGCTCGTCGACGAGTCGATGGTGGACCGCCGAGACCAGCAAGAGGCTCGGGATCGCCGCGTGGGACGCGCTGGTGTTGCGATCCGAAAGGATCACGAGGTTGGCGCCCCCGCGCACGGCCGCCACGGTCTGGTCGGCGATGTGGTCGATAGCGGCGGCCAGACGCTCGCCGTCGCTCTCGGGCCCCTCGACCGGGAACAGCCCGTCGAGGGCGAAGGGCGAGAATCCATCGACGTGGTCGTTCTCGTTCACGTAGCGCAACTTCGCCAGGTCCTCGATGCTGAGCACCGGCGAGGGCAGCACGATCTGGTGACAGTGTGCCGGGGACTCGCTCAGCAGGTTGTCCTCACCGCCGATGGTGACGCGGGTTGACGTCACGAGTTCCTCGCGGATCGCGTCGAGGGGCGGGTTCGTGACCTGTGCGAAGAGTTGGCTGAAGTAGTCGAAGATCGACCGGGGCCGTTGTGACAGGACCGGCAATGCGCTGTCAGAGCCCATCGATCCGATCGGCTCCTCTCCCACCTGGGCCATGTGGCGCATGATGAGGCGCAGGTCCTCGTCGCAGTAGCCGAAGTTGCGTTGGCGTTGGCGCACCGAGGCGTAACTCGGCAGCAGCATCGGGCGCGCGTCGAGGTCCTCGAGGGTCACCTGCTGGTCGCGGAGCCACTCGCCGTAGGGGGCGCGTCCCGCGAGCTCGGACTTGACCTCGTCGTCGTCGACGATGCGGCCCTGGGCGAGATCGACGAGAAAGACGCGGCCCGGCTGGAGGCGGCCCTTGCGGATCACCGACGCCGGATCGATGGGCAACACCCCGACCTCGCTCGCGAAGATCACCCGGTCGTCGTCGGTCACCCAGTAGCGCGCGGGGCGCAGGCCGTTTCGGTCGAGCACCGCGCCCACGACGGTGCCGTCACAGAAGGTGATCGACGCGGGCCCGTCCCAGGGCTCCATCAGCGCCGCGTGGTAGCGGTAGAAGTCGCGGCGTCGCTCGTCCATCGCCGTGGAGCGTTCCCACGCCTCGGGGATCATCATGAGGATGGCGTGGGGCAACGTGCGCCCGCCTCGCACCAGGAGCTCGACAACCTCGTCGAAGCTCGCCGAGTCACTCATCGACTCGGTGATGATGGGCGTGAGTTCGCCGAGGTCAACGGGCAGCGTCGGGGCGCGCAGTGTCGTCTCTCGGGCGTGAATCCAGTTCCGGTTGCCCCGGATGGTGTTGATCTCGCCGTTGTGGGCGATGTAGCGGAACGGTTGGGCGAGTTCCCAGCGCGGCAAGGTGTTCGTCGAGAAACGGCTGTGCACGACGGCGACCGCCGACTGCAGGTTCGGGTCCGTAAGGTCCAGGAAGTACCGGCGCAGCTGGGGGGCGCTCAGCATGCCTTTGTAGATCAACACGTTCGCCGAGCACGAGGCGCCGTAGACGCCGCCGCCGTGTTCGACGAGGCGGCGTAGGCAGAACAGCGCGTCTTCGAGTTCGCGCGTCGACAGCGCCTCGACACCTCGAAACAGCTGCATCACGAAGCTCGGCTCGCTCGCCGCCGACGTCGCGCCGAGGATCGATGAGTTGACCGGAACCTCGCGCCAGCCGAGACTAGTCAGGCCCACGCGCGTCGCGGCGTCGGTGATGTCCTCGCGGACCCCCTCGACGCCGCGCGTGCGGTCGATCATCCAGTGGGCGACGCCGTACTCGCCGATGGGCGGCACCGCGTCGCCGAACCACGTCCGGATCGCAACGTCGGGAATCTGCAGGAGGACCCCCGCGCCGTCGCCCGAGTCGGGGTCGGCGCCAGTGGCCCCGCGGTGTTCGAGATTCTCGAGGATCGTCAGTGCGTCGGTGACGGTCTGGTGGCTCGGACGGCGCGTCAGGTCCGCGATCATCCCGACGCCGCACGCGTCGTGCTCGAAAGAGGGGTCGTAGAGGGTTCTTGTCATAGCGTCACCTAACGGGGCAGCGCTGACCCGACGCCACTATACCGAAGAACGAACCCGCAACTGCGACCTACGCTGAGGGGGTGACACACGAACACCCTTCCGTAGTGGTCGTCGGCGCCGGGATCATCGGTCTCGCCACCGCTTTCCGACTGGCGCGCCGCGGTCACGCGGTCACCCTCTTCGATCCTGAACCGGCCTCGGGGGCGACCTACGCCGCCGCCGGCATGATTGCGCCGACCGCCGAGATTGCGCCCGGTGAGGAGGCGAACTACCGCTTCCAGCGCGGTGCCATGGACGCCTGGCGCGAGATGGCCGCCGAGATCGAAGCAGTGACCGGCCGACACGTCACCATCGTGCAGACCGGCACGCTGATCGTTGGTTGGGACGCGAGCGATCGTCGTCTGATCGACCAGTTCCGCGCGGTGGCCACGGAGTTCGGCGCGCCGATGCGCGCCGTTTCACGTGATGGCGAGCCCGAGCTCTTCGAGGGCCTCACGCCGCGGATCGGCGAGGGTCTGGTTATGGCCGATGACGGGTGGCTCGACCCGGACGAGGCCGTCTCCTGTCTGATGGAGGCGAATGAAACGCTCGGCGTACGGCTCGTGCGTGAGCGGGTTCGTCTCGCGAGCGCGAGCGACGACGGCGTCGAGGTCGAGACCGATTCGGGACGCACGCACGCGGACTACGGCGTCGTCACGACGGGTGCGAACGGGCTGCCCGACGGGCTGACGGTGCCCAAGTCGCCAACGGTTCGCCCGGTGCGCGGCGTGACAGTTCGGGTACGGAGCCTCGATCGCAGCATACTGCCCACCGTGCGGGCCTATGTGCGAGGACGCGCCTTCTACATGGTGAGTCGTCCCGGTGGCTACTGCGTGCTCGGTGCCACGGCTGAGGAGAAGCCCCAGCCCTTGGTCGAGGTCGGGGAACTCCAGCGCTTGCTTCGCGACGGGCTCGATATCGTGCCGGAGTTGGAGGCCGCTCCCCTGCTCGAGATCCGCAATGGACTGCGTCCGGCTACGACGGACCTGCGACCGTTCTTCGTCGCGCTGGAGGAGCGGGGTTGGTCGTGGTCGTCGGGCCACTATCGCCACGGGGTCACCCTCGCACCACTCGCAGCCTTGGACGCCCTCAGCGCGATCAAACCGTCGTGATCTGCGTGAACGGTGTCGACCACGACCTCGCCGGACGACCGGTGCGAGTCGTCTTGGATACCCTCGGCATCAACGGGCGCGGCATCGCGGTGGCGATCGACGGCGAGGTCGTCAGCAAGAGCCGATGGGAATCGACGACAGTCGAAGACGGTGCAATCGTCGAGATAGTGACGGCGGTCGCCGGTGGATAGGAGAGAGATGTCAAACGCCGAGTTACTGAACGCCCTCGATGAGCGGATCCTCGAGGCGCTACGGGCCAAGGCCACCGGTGAGACGGTCGCGTTCCTCTTCGAGGCACGGGCGTGGCTCACCAATCCCGATCAGCCACACGGGGCGCACCGCCAGTCGGCCTAGACCAACCGGCTATCATTGGACCCTCACGGGCTGTGGCTTAGTTTGGTCTAGAGCGCTCGGCTGGGGGCCGAGAGATCGGGAGTTCAAATCTCCCCAGCCCGACCACATCAGCGCGTCCGCGTCGCCCTTCGAGACGGTGTTTCGAGCACCGAGCGTGTGGACGGGGTCGACGACCCGAGCGAGCCCCAGTCACTGTGGTCGCTTCGAGCCGGATTCTGACACGGCCGCCAGCGCAAAGCGAGCGGCCTACTCGGCGTGGTTGCGGAGCGTGCCGAGGCCGGCGATCGTGGTCACCACGTTGTCACCGGAGCGCAGGAAGACCGGTGGTTTCTGCCCCTGACCGACCCCGTGTGGACTACCAGTGAAGATGAGGTCTCCGGGGCGCAGCTCGCAGACGGTCGAGACGTACGAGACGATCTCGGGCACGTGGAAGACCATGTCGTGAGTCGTCGAGTCCTGGAACGTGACCCCGTTCACCCGGCACACGATCTCCAGATCGTTCGGGTCGGGCACCTCATCGCGCGTGGTGATCCACGGACCGACCGGCGCGAAGTTCCGATGCGACTTGCCCAAGCTGAACTGTGCCGGTGAGCCGGACATCTGCAGGTCACGGTCACTCACGTCCTGGCCCACGCAGTAGCCAGCGAGCGAGTCGAGCGCATCGCCCACTGCGATGTCACGTCCGCCGCGCCCGACGACGAGCACGAGTTCGGCCTCCCAGTCGGTACGCGGCGAGACGATGGGGAACGTCGCGTTCGCGCCCGCCAAGCACGATGCGAACTTCGCGAAGATCATCGGCTGTGACGGTGGTGTGAGGCCCATTTCGGCGGCGTGGGTGCGGTAGTTGAGCCCGACGGCGAAGATCTGACTCGGGGTAGCCACCACGGGCCCGAGTCGTCCACTTCGCTCGAGCTCGTCCGCGGTGATCACTTCGGTGACCGCTGGCGACTCGAGTGCGAACCACGACTGCAGTTCCTCGAGCTGTCCGAGTACTTCACGCGTCGAGGCGGCGAAGCGCCCGTTGGATACTGCCGCAATGTCTACGAATCCGTCATCGAGGACGATCACTGCACGGCCATCAACGTTCGCAATACGCACGAGTCTCCTTACCGGTCAAATTCGTTCGAACCAGTTTACCGAGGCCTGCGTGGTGCAAAATCCGGCGGAGTCGACCGGTAGATTTGAATTCCACCCCGAATGAAGGACGTCACGTGTCTCATCTCTTCTCTCCGATCACGATCGGTCAGCGCACCGTGAAGAATCGCGCGTGGGTGAGCGCCATGTGTCAGTACTCGGCGAAGGACGGTGTGGTCGGTGACTGGCACCGCGTCCACCTCGGCGTCTTCGCCACTGGTGGAGCGGGGCTGATCATGGCCGAGGCGACCGCCGTCGAGCCGGCCGGTCGGATCTCGCTCAGTTGTCCCGGTCTGTGGAACGACGAACAGGTTGCGGCCTGGCACCCCGTGGTGGACTTCGCCCACGAGCACGGCGCGACAATCGGCATCCAGCTCGCGCACGCCGGACGCAAGGGCTCGACGCTCGCTCCCTGGGCCGACCGCGCACACGCGAGCCCGGCGGAGGGTGGGTGGCAGACGGTAGCGCCGAGTGCTCTCGCTTTCGCGGGCTATCCCGAACCCCGGGCCCTCGAAGTCAGTGAGATTGAGCGGCTCGTAGGGGATTTCGCCGACGGCGCCAGTCGGGCGCGCGCGGCCGGGTTCGACCTCGTCGAGATCCATGCCGCACACGGCTACCTGTTGCACCAGTTCCTCTCACCGCTGTCGAACCGCCGCCAGGACCACTACGGCGGCTCCTTCGAGAATCGGACCCGGTTCCTTCTCGAGGTGGTCGAGGCCGTACGTGGGCGACTCGACGGCGCGCCGCTGTTCGTGCGCGTCTCGGCGACTGACTGGACCGATGGGGGTTGGGACCTCGACCAGACGATCGCGCTCGCCAGGCTCTTGCGCACCGCCGGCGTCGATCTCGTCGACGTCTCCTCGGGCGGCAACGTGGCCGGCGCGCACATCCCCGTCTCTCCGGGGTACCAGGTGCCTTTCGCCGAAGCGATACGCCGGGAGGCCGACGTCGTCACGAGCGCAGTGGGCCTCATCACCGAATCGGCCCAGGCCGAAGCGATCATTGCTGAGGGTCGGGCTGACGCGGTCATGTTGGCGCGAGCCTTCCTGCGCAATCCGCGCTGGGCCCTTAACGCGGCCGAGAGTCTGGGCGAGGTCATCGAGTGGCCGCCCCAGCTCGACCGGGCGCGTACGGTTCGCCACGGGTAGGTCTTTGGCGACCTCGACTTGGTAGACTCTTCTGGCAGAGGCTGGTTTGGACACTGGCGTTCGTCTGGACACTGGGCGAAAGAGGTAGTTCTCAGAGAGGGTGATTCCAACCGCAGGTTGGAAACGTCATGGACAAGAAGAGTCCTTCCGTCCTTCGTCATCTCGCCGACGTGCAACCGGAACTCTGGTGGCTCGACTCCGATCCGCTGGAGCCCGCGTCGCATTCGGCCCTCATCGGTGAGGTCGGCGCAGATCTGTGCGTCGTGGGTGGTGGCTACACCGGTTTGTGGACCGCGCTGCTCGCCAAGGAGCGCGACCCCGAGCGCAATGTCGTGGTCGTCGAGCAGTATGAGACCGGTGCCGGTGCGTCGGGGCGCAATGGGGGCTTCTGTTCGGCTTCGCTGACCCACGGCTTTAACAACGGGAGACGCCGCTTCGCCGATGAGATGGCGGTGATCGAGCGGCTCGGACGTGAGAACCTCGACGCGATTGAGGCGACCATCGAGCGCTACGGCATCGAGTGCGACTTCGAGCGAACGGGCGAGTTGCGCGTGGCACTCGCCCCGTGGCAGATGGCCGACATGGTCGAAGAGGCGCGTCTGCGCAATGAGATGGGCGATCACGTGCTCGTGCTGTCTCGTGACGAGGTGCGCGCCCGGGTGAATTCGCCGATCTACGAGGGTGCCATCTTCGACCCCGACGGGACGGCACTGGTTGACCCGGCTCGACTCGTCTGGGGCCTCGAACGCGCGTGCGAGTCCCTCGGTGTGACGATCTATGAGAACTCACGCGTCGAGTGGCTCGAAGACGTCGACGACGCCGTTCGCGTCCATACCCCCTACGGTGCCGTGACCGCGGCACGGGTCGCACTCGCGACGAACGTGTTCCCGTCGCTACTTCGCTCGGTGCGCAAGTACGTTGTGCCCGTCTATGACTATCAGTTGGTCACCGAACCGCTGAGCGACGAACAGATGGCCTCGATCGGGTGGGCCGGTCGAGAAGGAGTGGCCGACGCGGGCAACCGGTTCCACTACTACCGCCTGACCAACGACCGATCGATCGTGTGGGGCGGGTACGACGCCATCTACAACTTCCGCGGTCGAGTCCGTCGCGAGTACGAGTTCAACGCCGAGACCTACGCGACGCTCGCCAGCCATTTCCTCGAGACGTTCCCCCAGTTGTCCGACGTGAAGTTCACCCACGCTTGGGGCGGCGCCATCGACACTTGTACCCGGTTCTCCCCCTTCTGGGGTACCGCGATGGACGAGAAGGTCGCTTACGTACTCGGCTTCACCGGTCTGGGCGTCGGGTCGACACGCTTCGGCGCGGCGACCATGCTCGATCTGCTCGACGGGCTCGACACGGAGCGCACCCGGCTCACCATGGTGCGAAAGAAGCCACTCCCCTTTCCGCCCGAACCGTTCAAGTGGCTGTTCATCCGGCTTACCCAGGCATCGCTGAAGCACGCCGACGAGCACGAGGGCAAGCGCAACCTCTGGCTGAAGATGATGGATCTCTTCGGCATCGGCTTCGATTCGTAACGACGATGCCCCGGGGACATCCCCCGGGGCATCGTCGCGTCAAAGGTGCTTAGTCCTCGCTCGTGCCCTCGTTCTGCATCAGGCCCGAGATCATATTGACCACGGTCGGGTCCATCAGCGTCGTCACATCGCCCAAGGAGCGGTTCTCGGCGACGTCGCGCAACAGGCGGCGCATGATCTTGCCGGACCGGGTCTTGGGCAAGTCGGGCGTCAGGATGATCTGACGGGGCTTGGCGATCGGGCTGATAACCCGAGCCACGTGCTGGCGCAACTCCTCGACGAGGTGCGACTGGTCCTTCGTGGCGTCCTCAGCGGAGAGCTTCAGCGTCACGAAGGCCACGATGGCCTGACCGGTCGTGTCGTCAGTGGCGCCCACGACTGCCGCCTCGGCCACCGCCGGGTGACCGACGAGGGCGTGCTCGACCTCGGTCGTCGAGAGCCGGTGGCCCGAGATGTTCATCACGTCGTCGATGCGTCCGAGCAACCACAGGTCGCCGTCCTCGTCTCGCTTGGCGCCGTCACCGGCGAAGTACATGCCGGGGAACCTGTCCCAGTACGTGGACTTGAAGCGAGCAGGGTCGCCGTAGATGCCACGGGTCATCGATGGCCACGGTGCCGTGATGACGAGGTAGCCGCCTTCACCATTGCCCACCGAGTTGCCTTCGTTGTCCACGACATCGGCGCTGATACCGGGGAACGGCGTCATCGCCGCACCGGGCTTGGTCGCGGTGATGCCCGGCAACGGCGTGATCATGATCGCGCCCGTCTCGGTCTGCCACCAGGTGTCCACGATCGGGCAGTTGTTGCGACCCACGTTCTCGCGATACCACATCCACGCCTCCGGGTTGATCGGTTCACCAACCGTCCCGAGGAGCCGCAGACTGCTCAGATCATGACTCTTGGGCAGCTCATCGCCCCACTTCATAAGCGTGCGGATCGTCGTCGGTGCGGTGTAGAGCACCGTCGCCTTGAACTGCTCTACGATGCGCCACCAACGATCGCGCCCGCCCGAGTCGGGCAGACCCTCGTACATGATCTGGGTCGCGCCGAGCACGAGCGGCCCGTAGACGATGTAGCTGTGACCGGTGATCCAGCCGATGTCCGCCGCGGTCCAGAGCACGTCGGTCTCGGGCTTGACGTCGAAGATGTAGTGGTAGGTTGCCGCGCACTGGGTGAGGTAGCCGGCGGTCGTGTGGAAGATGCCCTTGGGCTTAGCGGTCGTGCCCGACGTGTACATCAGGAACAGCGTGTGTTCGGCCGGGAAGAACTCGGGCGTGTGCTGGTCGCTCTGACGGTCCACGACGTCGTGCCACCAGTAGTCGCGCCCCTCCACCCAGTGAACGTCGCCACCGGTGCGGCGTACGACGAGCACGGTCTTAACGTCAGGACAACTCTGCAGCGCTTCATCGACTGCGCTCTTCAGCGGGCTCGGTGCGCCGCGGCGGAAGGCTCCGTCGGCGGTGATGACGAACCGGCAGTCCGAGTCCAGGATGCGACTCGAGAGTGCGTCGGCTGAGAAGCCGCCGAAGACTACCGAGTGCGCGGCACCCAGGCGCACCACGGCGAGCATGGCGATCACCGCCTCGGGGATCATGGGCATGTAGATGGCGACCCGGTCACCCTTCTTCACACCGAGCTCGACGAGCGCGTTGGCGGTCTTGGCCACCAACTTCTGCAATTCGCTGTAGGTGATGGTGCGCGATTCGCCGTCGGCGTCGGCCACCCAGTAGTAAGCGACCTTGTCGCCACGGCCCTCGGCGACGTGCCGGTCGACGCAGTTCACGCTGGCATTGAGTGTGCCGTCGCTGAACCACTTGGCGTTGGGCAGATCCCATTCGAGTGTTGACGTGGGCTTCTTGTCCCACACCAGACGCTCGGCTTGCTTACGCCACCACGCCTCGGGATCGGCTTTGGCTTCATCGTAAATCGAAGGCTTGGCGTTGGCGTTGGCGACAAAGGACTCGCTAGGCGGGAAGACGCGCTTCTCGTCGAGCCAAGCTTCCAACTTTGCTTCAGTCATAGTTCCCCCAGGGAGTAGTTGATACGGAGATACCGCAAAACGGTTTTACGTGTACTGCATTGCAACGTTGAGGCGAGAGTATCCCTACTTCGCCCCAAAATGCCAACAGCGCCCGAACCAAAGTGGTCGGGCGCTGTTGGCGGTTGGGTCCGGTGGCAAGCCACCAGTGACTCGTACCTTAGCCGCGCGGGCCGACCGGAAGAACCACCTTCTTGAACGTGTCGTTGATGACGCCGGCCGCCGAGGCGTACCAGGCGAGCAGCGCGGTGACGAGGCCAAGCCACCCACCGATACGAACCATGCTCGTGTGGCCAGCGCCCCAGTTCCCGATCGTCAGGAACACGAACGTGACCGTCAGCACCAGGAAGACCAAGAACAGAATCGTGTTGGTCTTCGCTGACGCGATCAGCATGTACGCGGTGAAGATGGTCCACCCGAGGAGGAAGACTCCCACGGATGGTCCCGGGAAGGCCTTTTGGAAATTGACAAGGGCGTACAGTGAAATCCAGAACGCACCGTATGACGTGAAGGCAAGCGCACCGAAGGTGTTCTTCCGCATGAACTCCCACATGCCAGCAAGTATCTGAGCGAATCCGCCGTATACCAACGCCAGCGAGAGCGCGGCTGCCACTCCCGCCCCGTGCCACAGGTTGGCGTTCGCGCTGCTGAGACAGAATGTCGTCATCGCGAACGCTGCGAGACCCAACGGACCCGGATCAGCTACCTTGTGTTCGTCTGCCATTGAAATACCCCCAATTTTTGAGTTCACAGCGAACCCCCAGGATTGAGGGTTCACATCCGATTAAACACCAGCGCCAACGTGAGACGCGGCTCATCGGGGCCCCAATACGTGAAAAACTTCACAATCATTTAGCCTGGTCACCCAGAAACTCTAGGGACTTTAGTCCCATTGACACGAAAGTTTCAGGCCTCTGAGGACGCTCCGTCTAGCGCCCGCCGGAACGTCGAGATTGCGCCCTCGAGTTCCTGAGCGGACGCGCCGTCAAGGATCCGCTGCACCAGGGCCGAACCGACGATGACGCCGTCGCTGAGGGTGGCCGCCTCGCGCGCGTGGTCTGCGGTCGTGATGCCGATGCCGACGTACGTGGGTGTGTCACAAGTTGCCCGGACCGCCTGCACGACCCGACTCGCGTCCCCGACGTCCGCGGCCCGACCCGTCACCGCCATCCGCGCGGCCGCGTAGACGAAGCCCTGGGACAGTTCGCCGATCCGCTGCACGCGCTCTGCGGGGCTCGAGGGCGCGACCATCAGGACCGTCGCGACGTCGGCGGCGGTGGCGACGTCGTGCCAGGGCGTCGACTCCTCGATCGCGAGGTCCGGCACGATCACACCGGCCACGCCGCTCTGGGCGAGCAGTTCAGCCGAGCGTTCGAGACCGAAGTGGTGCAGCACGTTGTAGTAGGTCATCACGACGATCGGCACCTCGAAGGCGGCGACCGACAAGTCATGACAGATCGACTCCAGGGTCACGTTGTTACTGAGCGCGCGCAACGCCCCCGCTTGGATCACGGGGCCGTCCATCATGGGATCGGAGAACGGCACGCCAACCTCGATCACGTCGGCTCCCGCGAGGATCGAGGCCGACACGTAGGTCGTCCAGTCCGCCGTGAGTCCGCCGATGAAGTAGGGCACGAGTGCCTTGCGTCGCGTGCGCAGGTCACGCAGGCGTGTATCAAGGGTGGTCACGACTCGCCTCGCAGGATGCTTCGCACCTGGGCTACGTCCTTGTCACCGCGTCCCGAAAGGTTGAGCAGCACGGTGGAACCGGCGGGGATCTCGTCACCCGCCGCACGGAGCAGCCAGGCCACGGCGTGGGCCGTCTCGAGTGCCGGGATGATACCTTCGAGCTCACTGAGCACTTGGAGCGCCTCGATCACCACGTCGTCGCCCACCGCGACGTAGCGTGCGCGTCCCTGGTCGGCGAGGTACGCGTGCTCGGGGCCGATGCCCGGGTAGTCCAGACCCGCCGAGATGGAGTAAGCCTCCTCGATCTGTCCGTGGTCATCCTGGAGTAGAAGTGAGCGCATCCCGTGTAGCACGCCGGGCACCCCGAGACCGACTGCCGAGCCGCCCGCGGCCTCGACCCCGATGAGTTGGGCCGACGAGTCCGCGAATCCCGCGAATACCCCCGCTGCGTTCGATCCGCCACCGACGCAGGCGACCACGAAATCGGGCGTCGTCACACCGAAGTCGCGCAACTGGTTGGCCGCCTCGACGCCGATGACGCTCTGGAACTCGCGGACCATCCACGGGAACGGGTGCGGTCCCATGACCGACCCAATGCAGTAGTGCGTATCGGCCACGCAGGTCACCCATTCGCGCAGCGCCTCATTGACCGCGTCCTTCAGCGTGCGGCTACCCGAGGTGACCGGGACCACCGTCGCGCCCAGGAGTTCCATGCGAAAGACGTTGAGCGCCTGGCGAACGGTGTCTACCTCGCCCATGTAGACCGAGCACGCGAGTCCGAGCCGCGCCGCGGCGGTCGCGGTCGCGACCCCGTGCTGACCCGCCCCGGTCTCGGCGATGACGCGCGTCTTGCCCATTCGCTTGGTCAAGAGCGCCTGGCCGACCACATTGTTGATCTTGTGGCTCCCGGTGTGGGCGAGGTCCTCGCGCTTGGCGTAGACCGAGAGACCCAACCGCTCCGAGAGACGGCCCAGGTAGGTCACGGGCGTCGGCCGTCCACCGAACTCGCGCAAGGTCCGGTGGTACTCGGCGACGAAGTCGGGATCGGCCCAGGCGTCGCGAAAGGCCGCGTCGAGTTCTAGACAGGCCGGCATGAGCGCCTCGGGTACAAAACGTCCGCCGAAGCTGCCGAAGTGCCCACCCGCGTCGGGCGGCCCCATGACCGCGCTCACGGGCGCCCCGCGAACGCGTCGCGCGCGTTCGTGACGAAGGCTACGACGGCGTCGCGGTCCTTATGGCCGGGCGACGCCTCGACGCCGCTCGCGACGTCGACGCCCCACACCCACGGTCGGCTGATGATCTCGCTCACGTTGGACGACGTTAATCCCCCGGCGGCGATGACCGGTCGGGTCCACGAGCGTCGCTCTACGTCCTGCCAACCGTGCACGTCGCCGCTGCCGGGACGTTGACCGTCGAGCAGCACGGCGTCGACGATGGCGTCATCGAATTGCCAGAACTGGTCACTTCCGATCGCGAGGGCGCGAATGAGCAGGCGACCACGTTCGCGCAGTCCTTCGGCGAGTTCGGTGGAGAGCCCGTCGTGCAGTTGGACGGCGTCGGGTCCGACTCGATCGACGGCCTCGAGGATCGCGCGGTCGTCGAGCTCGCGAACGACGAGCACGCTCAGCAACCGACCCTTCGCCCACGCGGCCACTTCACGCGCATCGGAGACCGTAACGCGACGCCGCGAGGGTGCGATGATCAGCCCGAGAGCGTCGGCGCCGGCGCCGTGTACCAGGGCCGCGTCGTCAATCGACGTGACGCCACAAATCTTGATGAAGCTGGGGCGATCGAGGTCACGCACGCGGACTCCGCCTGACGCCAGCGAACTCGGCCACGAGCGCTGCGGGTGACGAACTGCGCACGAAGGTCTCCCCGACCAGGACCGCGTCAAAGCCTCCGGCGGCGACGCGCTCGACGTCGGCGACACTGGCGAGTCCTGACTCGGCCACCGTGACGATCGTCGGTGGCAACGACGCCCCGATGCGCAGCGCCCGATCGGGATCGACCTCGAAGCTTCGCAGGTCACGTTGGTTCACGCCCACGATCGACGCACCGGCCGCGAGTGCACGGTGAGACTCGGACTCGTCGTGCACCTCGACAAGACTGTCGAGGCCGCAGTCCGAAGCGAGTGCGATCAACCGGGCCAACATCTCGTCACTCAACACCGACACGATCAAGAGGACCGCTGCGGCACCCACGTCGCGGGCGTCGAGCACGTCGTTCTCGGCGATGGTGAAGTCCTTGCGCAGGATCGGCCGGTCGACCACCGATCGGACCGCGCGCAGGTCGTCGAGGGAACCACCGAAGAACTCCTCGTCAGTGAGCACCGAGATCGCGGCGGCACCGCCCTGCACGTACGCGCTCGCGAGCGAGGCGGGGTCGAGGTCGGGAGCGAGTGGCCCCTTGGACGGCGAACGCCGCTTCACCTCGGCGATCACCTGGACCGTGTCGGCGCGCAACGCGCGCGCGAACGACGGACCCGCGTAAGGCGCGCCGTCAAGGCGCGAGCGCCAGTTGCGGCCATCGACCACCCGGCGGTGTGCCGCGACGATGTCATCTAAATAGGTGTGCCCCATCGACGAATTCTACCGACACGAGTCGCATTGCCCCCTCGCACGACACGATGACGTCGATGTGCGCTGGACTACGCTGGTCGAATGTCAGACGCTTCGTCGACCCATTTGAGTCCGGCGCAGTTCACGAGCGACGTGCTCGGTCCACTGGTGCGCGGTTTCGACCTCGACCGTAGCCGCGCGCGCGAGGCCTTGGCCGCGATCCTCGGCGGCAACATCGAAGCCGTGCTCGTGGCGAGTTTCCTCACCGCCCTGACCGCGAAGGGCGAGACGTCCGCGGAGATGACCGGCTTCGTCGACGCGATGGTGGACGCCGCGACCACCTTCACGCTCGACGCTGACGCAGTGGACATCGTGGGCACCGGTGGCGACCAGCTGCACACGGTGAACATCTCGACGATGGCTTCGCTCGCGGTGGCCGGCTGTGGCGTGCCCGTCGCCAAGCACGGCAATCGCGCGGCGTCCTCCTCGGTGGGCTCCGCGGACGTGCTCGAGGCGCTCGGCGTACGACTCGACCTTCCCGTCGACGGCGTTCTCGCCTGCATCCACGAAGCCAGCATCGGCTTCCTCTTCGCGCCGACCTATCACCACGCGCTCGCCCACTTGACGCCGATCCGGCGCGCGCTCGGCTTTCGTACCGTCTTCAACGTGCTCGGCCCGCTCGCCAATCCGGCGCGCGTGGGTCGCGGCGTGATCGGCGTCGCCCAGAGCCATCACCTGGAGTCGATGGCCGAAGTCCTCGCGGCACGTGGGGTCGTCAAGACGATGCTCGTAAACGCCGACGACGGGCTCGACGAGCTCTCACTGGGCACCCCGTCGACGGTCTACATCGTCACCGGCGACAACGTGCGAGTCGAGCGACTCGACGCCGCCGCTGAGCTGGGCCGGCACCACACCGCCGAGGCGATTCGCGGCGCCGACGTCACCCACAACGTGGCCGTCGTGCACCGGTTCTTGGCCGGGGAGCCCGGTCCCGTGTTCGACGTCGCGTGCGCCAACGCTGCTCTCGCCTTGATCACAGCCGATCGGGCCGAGAACTTGTCAGAGGGTTTTGACATGGCCGCTGAGAGCGTGCGCAGTGGACGCGCCGGCCAGTCACTCGAGCGGCTGATCGCCGTCAGTAACGCCTAATGGGACTGGAAGGCTGGTCTCAGATGGGGCAGGTTTTCCACCGAGCCGCTGACTGGTGAGCACTTGTTAGGCCCGAGCGCGAAGATCTAACTCTAGAGGGTTCGTAACGCCTCTTTGTAGCGTCGCGCGTTGGCGACGTAAAGCGCGGCCCCGTCGGCGATCGCCTGGACGTCACTGGATTCGGGCTTGATCGAAGCGGGCACACCGACGGCAAGGGCGCGCTCGGGCACCTCGGTGCGATTACGGACCACAGCACCCGCGGCAACCGTCGCGCCCGTGTGGACGTGGACCTCGTGTAGGACCACGGAGCCGCTGCCGATCAGTGCGCCGTCGTGGACGACGCAGCCCTCGAGGTGCGCGATGTGTCCCACGACGCAGTCCGAGCCGATGACGGTGGGGTACTCGGCAACCGCGTGCACGACCGTCCCGTCCTGGATGGAGGTGCGCTCCCCCACGATGATGGTGCCGTAGTCGCCCCGGAGCACCGCCCCGGGCCAGACCGAGGACTGCGCCCCGATGCGTACGTCGCCGATCACGACCGCGTCGGGATGGACGAAGGCGTCGGGGTTGATTTGGGGAACTCGGTCACCGAGGGCGTAGATGGGCACTGCAACCTCCTAGTGGCTCAGCCACATGACTAACTGATACAGCCGCCAGACCAGGTAGATGGCCGTCGCGACCACGAAGAACTTCCATCGTAACGGCATCGGCTCAGGCGTCGGTTCCTCGACGGAGTTGCCACACACCTCACAGACATCACCCTCGACCGGTCGGTCGCAGGTCTCACACCACTTGGCCATCAGTCAACACGGATCCGAACGCGCAGTGGCGTGGACCCGAGTTCAAACCGCTCACGAAGCGAGCGCTCCACGTAGCGCAAGTAGGTCGCGGGCAGTCGTCCCGCCACGAACAGGGTGAAGGTCGGCGGCTCGATCGCGCCCTGGACGGCGTAGCGAATCTTGCCCGTGGGCGCCGGCTGTTTGATCTGCAGGTCGCGGATGGCACGGTTGAGCGCACCGGTGGGGACGCGCTTGACGTAATCGGCCGCCGACTCCTGGAGCGCCGGCAGCAGTCGATGCACGCCCTTACCCGACGTGGCGGTCGTCTTGAGTACGGGGGCGTCGCCCAGGAAAGCGAGTTTGTCGCCGACCGTGGCGAGCACGCCGGGGCGGTCGTCGGTTGCGATGAGCTCCCATTTGTTGAGTACGACGATGGCCGGGCACCCGGCCGCAGCGATGCGCTCGGCGAGCCGTTGGTCCTGACCAGTCGCACCGACGGTGGCGTCGATGACGAGGACCGCGATGTCGGCGCGGTCGAGTGCGTCGAGGCTGCGCAGCACCGCGTAGGTCTCCAGCCCGGCCTCGGTCTTGGCCCGACGGCGCATCCCGGCGGTGTCGATGAATCGGATCGGTCCGCTGTCGGTCTCCACCACCGTGTCCACCGCGTCACGCGTGGTGCCGGGCATGTCGTGCACGACCGAGCGCTCCTCACCGATCAACTTGTTGAACAGCGTGGATTTACCCACGTTGGGCCGTCCGACGATGGCCACGCGAAGCGCGCCGTCGTTGACGTCGGTCTCGGACTCCTCGGCGACCTCCTGGAGTGAATCGACCAAGTGGTCGAGCAGGTCGCCCGCACCCCGACCGTGCAACGCACTCACGAAGTGCGGGTCTCCCGCGCCGAGGCTTAAGAATTCCCACCCCGAACTCTCGTGCACCGCGTCGTCGACCTTGTTGACTACGAGCGAGACCGGTCGTCCACTGCGCAGGGCCCACCGTGCGGCCTGGCGGTCCTCTTCCATCAGCCCCGTTGCGACATCCACCACTAACAGCACGTGGTCGGCGCTCGAAATGGCGCGTTCGGCCTGTTCAGAGACTTTCGCCTCGAGCGTGTCGCCCTGGGCCAACCAGCCACCGGTGTCCACGAGGTCAAAGGTGACCCCGCGCCACTCGACCTCGACGCTCTTGCGGTCACGCGTGACGCCACGGTGTTCCTCGACGACCGCCACGCGACGTCCCGCCAGTCGGTTCACGAGCGAGCTCTTGCCCACGTTGGGCCGTCCCACGATCACGACCTGGGGGCGACTCACGAGCTCACCAGGTTGCGCGGTCGTACTCGCTCGAGCGTCTCGCGAAGGTCGTTTCCCGTGGTGGTCACGGTCGTTACCGGTCGAGGTAGGTCTTCGAGACCGAGCCCGTCGAGGAAACGCCCCTCGGACAGACAGACGTCGGGCAACAGGACGGTCGCGTCGACCGGCAGCGTCTCGAGGGTGCGCGCGATGTCAAAGCCGGTCAGCAGTCCCGCGACCTTGATATTGCCGCCGAAGTACCGGTTCTCGACCGCCACCACCTCGACGTCGCCGAACCCGTGGTCATCGAGCATCTCGCGAAGCAGCGGCGCCGCGTACTCGCCACTCAGCACGACCACCCGGCCGTCGCCGTCGGTGCCATCGCCACCACCGCGCACGGCGCGGTAGCCCCACGCCGGCGCGCCGTCGACCGACTGGAAGAAGCCCGAGCCGAGGGTCGCCATCGGCAGACGCTCGGCGAAGCTCTTCGTGAAGGCCGCCACCATGCCGATCCCGTTCTCGGCCTCGTCGAGGCTGTCGTAGAACTCCTCGCCCGGCGGTGTGGTCCCCGCGACCAGGTAGAACTCATCACTCGCGTAGAAGAGCGCCTTGCCCACCAGGTCACGGGCCAGATCGCGATACCGGGCGACGAGGTCGATGACGTGGCGGGCCTCGTCGGCGCGGTGAGAACGCATCGTCGCCTCGGCCGAGAAGTCACTCACCCCGACGGGCACTAACGCCACCGAGGCGACGCGCGGGTACTGACTCAAGATGTCCTGCATGGTTTGTTCCAGGTGGTCGCCGTCGTTGACCTCGGGACAGACCACGACTTGGACGTGCACGGTGATGCCAGCGCGCAGTAGTTCGCGCAACCAGCGCAGGCTCGTCGCGCCTCTCGGGTTACGCAGCATGGACGCGCGCAATTCGGGGTCGGTCGTGTGCACCGAGACGTAGAGCGGCGACAGTCCCTCCTCGATGACCCGCTCCAGGTCGAACTCGGTGAAACGGGTGAGCGTCGTGTAGTTGCCGTAGAGGAATGACAGGCGAAAGTCGTCGTCCTTCACGTAGAGCGAGCGACGCATGCCCTTGGGCAACTGGTAGATGAAGCAGAACGAACAGTGGTTGTCACACGTACGAATCCGGTCGAACACCGCCGAATCGATGGCCAGACCCAGTGGTTGACCGGGCTCCTTGTCGATGACCACCTTGCGCTCGAGCAGGTCCCCGTCGCGTTTGACGAGCAGCGTGACGTTGGCGCCGTCGATTAGCTGCTGGTATTCGATGATGTCGGTCGGCGCGCGCCCGTTGATGGTTAATAACTCGTCACCGACGCAAAGATCCGCCCCACCGGCGGGCGACGACAGCGCGATGGACGCGATACGGACCTTGGACACTGGTCTAGCCTACTAGCGCCTTGCGTCGAACCGACGGGTCGCCACCTCGGGGCGACTCACTAGGCTGACGACGTGCCCGTTGACCGAGTCATACTCGCGGCGCCGCGTGGGTTCTGCGCGGGTGTCGAGAAGGCGATCAAAGCCCTCGACTGGATGACCCGCATCTTCGCCGCGCCGGTGTACTGCTACCACGAGATTGTTCACAATCGCTTCGTCGTGGACCACTTCCGATCACTCGGCGTCGTCTTCGTCGACGACGTGGCGGACGTTCCGGCGGGTGCCCCGGTCATGCTCAGCGCTCACGGGTCACCGCCCTCGGTCATCGAGCTCGCCAAGGCAGCTGGTGGCACGGTCGTCGACGCCGTCTGTCCACTCGTGACGAAGGTGCACCACGAGCTGAAGGTTCGCGCCCGAAAGGGCTACACCGTGCTCTACGTCGGTCACGAGGGCCACGAGGAAGCGGTCGGCACGATGGCGGTCGCACCCGAGTCGGTGCATCTGATCGAGTCCGTCGAGGACATCGACGCGCTGGGCGATCAGACGGGGCCATTCGCGCTGCTCAGCCAGACCACCCTCAGCCTCGACGAGTGGCAGGACATCCGCGACAACGCGCTTGAGCGGTTCCCCGACATCTGGATGCCGAACCGCAGCGACCTCTGCTTCGCCACCACCAACCGCCAGGCGGCGTTGCGCGCGATCTGCGCGGAGGCCGACGCGGTGGTCGTGATCGGGTCGGCCAATTCCTCCAACACTGTGGCGCTGGCCAAGGTCGCCGCCGCCGCGGGCTGTTCACGGGTCCTGCGTGTCAATGGGGCTCAGGACCTGCCCGACGACTTGTCAGGCGTCGTCGCAGTGACCGCGGGCGCGTCGGCTCCCGAATCGATCGTGAACGACGTCCTCGCCGTCCTCGACCCCGCCGCGGGCGTCGAGGTTCACGCCGAGACTGTCGAAGACGAGTACTTCCCGCCGCCGCCCGAGTTGCGCGAGATCCTTCGGGCGCTCGCCGCGCTGCTCGACGTCGTCTTCCAGACTCCGGTCGCGTCGGGGTTCGACGGTCAGAGCGACCGGGACTTCACGGCGGCCCAGGTACTCGCGGCCAGCTCGCGATAGCGCGATGACGCGTGTGGCGTCGGTCCAGGCTGTAAGCGGCATGAGGACTAGTATCGCAAGGTGCCTGTTGCGCTGGCCACCACCCGCGTCCTGGGCTTTTACCGGGCGATCACGGCGGTGACGGAGAAAGAGTAGGGATGGCAAAACACGATCTCGAGACACGTCGGCTGGCGAAACTTCGGTCGTACGCGATCGACCAGGCGATGACCCGTTTCCACCAGGAGTACCCGGACTTCAAGCCCGAGGCCATCGTCGCCTCGATCTGTGCGTACGAGGAGGAGGGGAACATCGGTTCGGTCTTGGACCAGATGCCCGCGACTATGAACGGTCGCCCCTACACCACGCTCGTCGTCGTCGATGGCGGCGAGGACCGAACCGCGGCCATCGCGCGCAACTACCCCGGCGTGAAAGTGATTGAGTTCCCCGTGAACCTCGGGCACGGTGTCGCCCTGCAGGTTACCTATCGCTACTGCATTGACAACCAGGTCGAGTTCGTGGTCACCCTAGACGCCGACGGTCAGAACGACCCGGCCGAGATGCCCGACGTGCTCGCTCCCCTGTTGCGTGACGAGGCCGATTTCGTCGTCGCCTCACGTCGCCTTGGGGTCGATGAGACCTCGGACCGTTTCCGCAAGACCGGTGTGTGGTTCTTCTCCTTCATCATGAACCGCATGACCGGGGCGAACCTCACTGACACCTCGACGGGCTATCGAGCCCTACGCGTCACCATGCTCGCCGACGTGGTGGACCGTCTCACCCAGGACCAGTACCAGACCGCCGAGCTGTTGATCACCTGCCTGAAGCGCGGCTGGCGCGCGGCCGAAGTTCCCACCGTCTGGCACCCGCGCCGATCCGGCACCACCAAGAAGGGCGCCAACTGGCTCTTCGGGTTCCGCTACACGAGGGTCGTCTTCGGCACCTGGTGGCGCGAGCGCTAACGCTCGTCGAGGGCCTCGTGGTAGACCACCTCGAGTCGCTCGCGTAGTTCCTCGGTCTTGGTCGCAATAAGCGAACGGGGCACCCGTCCCGGCGCAGTCGGCGCTGCGATGGGCTCGCCGACGACGACGCGCACGGGGGTGAAGCGCGGGAGTTTCGCCCCGGCGGGCATCGCCCGGTCACTGCCGGCGATGCCGACGGGCACCGTGGGCGCGCCCGTGCGCGAGGCGACGAACATCGCCCCGTCGCGTAACGCCTCCACGTGGCGGCCTTCGCGTCGGCCGCCCTCGGGGAAGAGAATAAGCGCCTGACCCCGACGCAGCACCTCCTCGGCGAGGCGCAGTGACTCGCGGTCCGCGGTACCTCGAGCTACGGGGAAGGCGCCCACGTGACGCAAAAGCGTCCCGAGCACCGGCACCGGGAAGAGTTCTTGCTTGGCCATGAAGAAGACCTTGCGCGGCGAGATGAACAACGTGAAGACGAAGTCCACATTGGAGCGATGCACCGGCGCGATCAAGACCGGCCCGGAACGCGGGATGTTCTCGCTCCCGCGCACCCGGGGGCGGAACAGCAGCCACGACAGTGCCGTCAAGATGGCCGCGATGACCCGGTACAGCGGGGTCTTGTCAGGATTGAGAATCAGTTCGGTGTCTTCAGCCATCTCACGATCTCTTCTACCACTTGATCAATGGACAGGTCGGTCGTGTCGATGACGACGGCGTCGCTCGCCTGACGCAGCGGCGAGGCGACCCTTTCGCGATCAGCGCTGTCGCGTCGGGTCACCGATGACACGCCCTCGTCGCCTCGGCGGCGTGCCCGTTCGTCAAGCGAGGCCGTCAGGTAGACCTTCAGGCGCGCGTCGGGAAAGACCACCGTCGCGATGTCGCGGCCCTCGACGACGGTGCCGGTCGTCTGGGCGGCCGCCCAGGCCCGCTGCCGGGTGACCATGGCGCGGCGCACCGCGGGGTTCGCCGATACCGTCGAGACCGCGACGTTTACCGGCTCATTGCGGATCACCTCCTCGACGTCGATGCCGTTGATCGTCACCTGGGGCACCGTGCTGATCGACGCCCCTGCGGCGACCTCGGCGACCGCGTCAGCGTCGGCGGGGTCGATGCCGCGGCGCAACACCTCAGCCGTGACCGCGCGATACATCGCCCCGGTGTCGAGGAATGACCATCCGAGCGCCCTGGCAAGAGCCCGTGCGACCGTGGACTTGCCCGAACCGGCCGGGCCGTCGATGGCGACGATCTGGGTCATCGCAGCCCGTTCAGATCCGAGAAGAACGACGGATAACTCGACGACACGGTCTCGGTGCCGTCGATGACGCAACCCCGGCCGGCGACGCCCGCGACGGCGGCCGCCATCACCATGCGGTGGTCGAGGGTGGCCGGCTGGTGGAAGAACTGGAAGTTCGCAGCTGAAGCGAGGCCTTCGACGAAGAAGTCGTCGCTGTTGGCCCAGACGCGACAGCCGAGTGCCGCCGCGAGGGCCATCGACCCCGCGAAGCGGTCCGACTCCTTCACACGTAACTCGCCCATCGACATGAAGGACGTGACACCCGTCGCGGCCGCGGCGGCCACCGTGAGTGCGGGCACCTCGTCGACCGAGGGGATCTCCTCGGCGTGGACCGTCGTCGCGCGCAGTTCGGCCGAGCGCGAGACAAGACCGGTACCGTGCGCGTACGACACGAGTGACAGGTCCGCCCCCATACGACGCAAGACGCTCACGAAACCGATCCGTTCCGGTGCGACGTCGATTGGTTCGACGGCGACGTCGGCGTCGGGGTGCAGCGCACCCAGTACGGCGAAGAACGCGGCCTGTGATGGGTCCCCAGGGACGCGCCAGGCGCGCGCCTGGGGACGGGCGGGATACACGGTGACCCGCCGCCCGGCTCCGACGTCGACCACGTCGACGGGCACACCCGCGAGGGCGAGCATGTCCTCGGTCGCCCGACGGGTCCGCACGCGCTCACGCACGATGGTGGGGCCAATGGCCGCGAGCCCGGCGAAGAGGATCGCCGACTTCACCTGGGCGCTCGGTACTGGGACGTCGTAGTCGATCCCTCGCAGGGAACGCGACCCTACGACGTGCAGCGGCGCACAGAGTCGTTCTCCCTCTCCACGCAGCGTCGCACCCATCGCGCGCAGTGGTACGGCGACGCGGTCCATCGGCCGCCGCGAGAGCGACGAGTCCCCCACGAGCACGTGTTCGCCGTCGATCCCGCTGACGAGCCCCGCCACGAGCCGCATCGTCGTGCCTGAGTTCCCACAGTCCAACGGCGCGCCAGCCGCGTGCAGACCGTCAGGGGCACCGGTGACGACCGTCTCAGTCCCCTCGACCACCCTCGACGCCCCGAGCTGTTCGATGATCACACCGGTGCCGCGAACGTCATCGCCGGGTGATAGTCCGTCGATCCGGCTCGTGCCGGTGGCGAGGGCACTGACGAGCAACGCCCGGTGCGACGCGCTCTTGTCCCCGGGCACGCGCACCACGCCACGCAGGCGCGCCGCGGCTGGGACGGTCTCGCTGTTCATCAACGCTCGAGCGTAACGGAGAAACCCATCGCGACGAGGGCGTCGGTGAAACGCGACGCGTGCTCGGCGTCAACCGCGAGCAAGAGCGTGCCACTCACACCCTCGATACCGTGGGCGATCTCGATGTCAAAGATGTTGACCCCCATGTCCGAGGCCGCGACGGTCACCGTCGCGAGCTCGCCGGGACGGTCCGAGACCGCCACGCGCAGGTACGCCAGTCGGTCAGCGCTGAGGGCCCGCCCGGGCAGCTGGCGGCGTGCGACCGACGCCATGGCGAGCTTGGTGGCGACCTCCTCACGCTGGCCCTCTCGCAAGGCGACCCGGATGTTGGCGAGTCGCTCCTCGAGCGAGGTCAACGTCTGGGTGATCGCGTCGCGATTCTCGAACAGGACGTCAGGCCAGATCGATGGGTCACCGGCCGCGATTCGGGTCATGTCGCGAAAACCCCCGGCCGCCAATTGCAGGAGGACGGCGTCCTGCTCGGCGGCCAGGGACGCCTCGTTCATCAAGGCGCCGGCGAGCAGGTGCGGCACGTGGCTCGCGAGTGCCACCAGACGGTCGTGATCGGCCGCGGTGATCGCCACGACGTTGGCGCCGAGCTCTCGCAGGTAGCCGTGCAGACGGCTGTAGTGGCCAGGCTCGGTCGCCGCGGTCGGCGTGAGGACCCACGTGCAGCCACGGAAGAGGTCGTCGCGTGACGCGGCGAGGCCCCGCTGCTCGGATCCAGCCATGGGGTGACCGCCGATGAAGCGGGCGTCGTCCACCGTGGCGACGATCGCCGACTTAACGCCCGCCACATCGGTGACGATGGCCTCGGGGTCATCGAGTTCATCGAGCACCTGGGCCGCGAGGTCTGCGACGGTCCCGGCGGGTGTCGCGATCACGACGAGCGTCGTCCCGGGGGCGAGTTGTGCGTCGCAGATGATCGATAACTCCTTCGCGCGCTCGACGACGTCGGGAGCACGGTCGCTGCCCGTCACGCTCCAGCCGACGCTCGCGAGTGCTCGCGCGACCGACGCGCCGATCAGGCCCAGACCCACGACGTGGGCCCGGCGCTCACTCGGGGAGGTCATCGCGCAGGGTTCGGGCGTCACGCAGATAGACGTGATGGATGTCGGTTCGTTCGGCGTCGGTGTAGACGTGCAGCAGCACACGTACGCACCGGGGCATCGAACCCGGTACGGCGATCTCGCTGGCGCACAGCAGCGGGATGTCACCGAAACCGATGGCGCGTGCGGAGGTGGCCGGGAACGACGAAGTCAGGTCCGGCGTGGTGGTGAGGATAACGCTGACGACATCATCATGGTCGAGCTGGTTACGGGCCATCAGCATCGTCAAGAGCTCCTGGGTGGCCTCGGCGATCTCGTCGGGCGTGTCGACTGCGCACGTAGTGGCGCCACGCACGGCTCGAATCTTGGCAGAAGTCATGCAGGCATCGTAGATGCCATCTCGTCGGTCATACCAACGGCTTCGAAAAGTCGACGCACTTCGGCTACTGACAGTTGGCGGTAGGCGCCCGGAGCGAGGGTCGCGTCGTGCAGGGGCCCGATGCGAGTGCGAACGAGACGGGTCACGTCGTGACCGACCGCCGCGCACATGCGCCGGACCTGCCGATTACGCCCCTCGTGGATCACGATGCGCAACAGTCCCTCGCTCACGCGGCTGACCTGGGCCGGGCTCGTGACGCCGTCGTCAAGTTGCACGCCCTCGCGTAGACGTCGGATCGCGCCGGGCGACGGGTCGCCCTCGACGCGCACCAGGTACTCCTTACCAATGTGCGAGCTCGGGTGGGTGAGCAAGTGGGCCAGACGTCCGTCGTTGGTCAACAGCAGGAGCCCCTCAGTGTTCATATCGAGTCGACCCACCGGGAAGACCCGCACCGGCGAGTTGATCAGGTCGAGCACCGTGGTGCGGCCGTGGGGGTCCGAGGCCGTTGTGACCACGCCGTCTGGCTTGTTGAGTAGGAAGTACACGGTGTTCTGTGTGGTCGCCGCCAGCGCGCCGTCGACGCAGATGATGTTGACCGCCGGGTCGACGCGGTTGCCGAGTTGGGCGACGCGACCGTCGATGGTCACTCGACCCTCGGTAATGAGCAATTCACACGAGCGTCGCGATCCGTAACCGGCCCTCGCGAGGGTCTTCTGGAGACGCTCACCTTCCAACTAGGCCCCCTCAGACAAGTCGTCCACGGAATCGCGCAGACTCGCGAGAAGTTCATCGGCGACTGCGACCGGTGCCATGAACTGCTCGATTGGGGGCAAGTCGGACAACGCCGCGAGTCCCAACCGGTCCAAGAAGAGGTCGGTGGTGCCGTAGAGGATGGACTGGCCCGGTCCCGCCACGCGTCCGCGCTCTTCGATGTAGCCGCGCTGCTCGAGCAATCGGGTTACCCCGTCGACGTTGACCCCGCGCAGCGCCGTGATCTGAGCCCGCGAAATCGGTTGCCGGTACGCGATGATGGCCAGAGTCTCCAGGGCCGCGGAACTGAGTCGATGCGACACGTCGCGGTTGGCGAAGCGGGTAACCCACTCGGCGACCTCCGGCGAGGACTGCATCACCCAGCCGCTCGCCAACTCGCTGATCGTGAAGCCGCGCCGGTCCCGCTCGTACTCCTCACGCAACGCGCGAAGCGCCTCTCGGACCCGCCCGGCGTCCTGGTCGACGACGTCAGCCAACTCCTCGGCCGAGATTGGCTCCAGGGCGACGGTGAGCATCGCCTCGAGTTTCTGCTCCAACGACTGTTCATCCCTCATAGGTGTCCACGCTTCCTAGTTCCAGTCCGGGCCCGTCGTTCACCCAGAGGATCTCAACATCACCGAAGGTCTGTCCCTGACCCAGGGTCACGTGCCCCATCTTGCAAAGCTCGAGTAACGCGAGGAAGTGCACGATGATCTCGATGCGCGTGGTGAGCGTGCCCGTCAGTGATCGGAACGACAGGCGCCCGAGTGACGGGAGTCGTTGGGCGAGCGCGACCACGGTCTCGGCGACGGTCACGGCGTCCACGGTGACGTGGTTGAGCCGCACGACCGCGACGGGCTTCTCCTCGATGCCGCGCAGGTACGCGAGCGCGAGCGCCGACGGGGTGACCCCGGCGAGCAGATCGGGTGGCTGGATCTCAAATCCGTCGTCGATCCCCCGTAGCCGCGGGAAGGATCGCCCCGCGCGGTCAAAGAGGGACACGAAGGTGTCGGCGACCGCGGCGTAGGTCCGCAGGTCGAGCAGGCGCGCGAGCAGCACGTCGCGCTCCTCCCAGCCGACGAACTCCTCGTCGGGCTCGGCGTCGTCGCGGCCGGGCAGGAGTCGCTGGCTCTTCATCTCCAAGAGGATCGACGCGATGAGCAAGAACTCGGAGAGCTGGTCGACCTCGATGACGACGGCGTCGTCGCGCAGCGCGGCGACGAACTCGTCGACGATGGGACTGAGGGGGATCTCGAGCACGTCGAGGTCGTGTCGGCTGATCAGTTGCAAGAGCAGCTCGATTGGTCCACTGAACGACGGCGTCGTCACGACGTAAGTCACGGCGACAGATTACCGGACCTGGTCGCACCGCAGTGGACACCTAGAATTGCGAGATGCGCGTCTTCTCGGGTATCCAGCCTTCTGGTGACTTACACATCGGCAACTACCTCGGCGCGGTCAAGCAGTGGGTGGCGACCCAGTCGACCGACTCGCTCTACTGCGTCGTGGACCTGCACGCGCTCACCCTCCAGATCGACCCCGCGATGCTGCGCGCACAGACGGACGACCTGCTCGCGGTGTTGATCGCGGCGGGGCTGGACCCGTCGCGCTGCACGCTCTTCGTCCAGAGCCACGTGCCCTACCACGCCCAGCTCAGCTGGCTGCTCGAGTGTGTGGCCACCTACGGCGAGCTCACGCGTATGACCCAGTTCAAGGAGAAGGCTGAGCGCCAGGAGGGCTACCGCGTGGGGCTGCTCACCTACCCCGTCCTGATGGCGGCGGACATCCTGCTCTACCAGACCGACCAGGTGCCCGTCGGTGACGATCAGCGCCAGCACCTCGAGCTCGCGCGCGACCTCGCCGAACGGTTCAACAACCGCTACGGCACGGTCTTTACTGTTCCCGTCGGTGTCCAACCGCCCGCCGCCGCGCGGGTCATGGACCTCCAGGAACCCACTCGCAAGATGTCCAAGTCGGTATCAAGCCCGCTCGGGACCATTTACGTCCTGGACCCGCCCGAGGCGATCGAGCGCAAGGTGAAGAAGGCGGTCACCGACACCGACGGCGAGATGCGCTTCGACTGGGAGCACAAGCCGGGACTGGCCAACCTGCTCGAGATCTACGCGGGTTTCAGCGGGGAGCGACCCGACGCCGTCGCCGCACGTTTTTCGCGCTACGGCGACTTGAAACGCGAGCTTGCCGACTTGATGATCGCCGAACTCGCGCCCATCGCCGAACGGTATCGCGAGCTGCGCGCCGGCGGGCCTGAACTACACGACATCGCCAACGACGGCGCCGAGAAGGCACAGCACCTCGCCGGTGCGACCTATCGGCGCGCCGCTGAGGCGATGGGGCTCCAGTAGCGCCTCGTCGCCAGTCCTCACACGAGCAGGCTGATCCACCAGTTCTGTAGTGAGTACAGCCAGTTTGTGCCCACGTGCAGGAACATCGAATCGACGATGATCAGCACCATGACGATGGGCAGGGCCTTCATCCTAAAGCGGTAGTAACTCGGCAGGTGTCGATTCGGCACGAAACGCTCGATGATCGCCGAGCCGTCCAGTGGTGGTATCGGCAGCAGGTTGAACACGGCGAGGGTGAGATTCACGATGCCAAAGGTGACCCCGAACTGCAGCATCCACGAGCTGTACGTGACGTGGATGGCGAGCTCGCTGATGAGATAGCCGACACCCGACAAGATGACATTGACGAGGGGCCCCGCGAGGGACACGTAGAGCGATTGGCGCCTCGGATTGCGCAGACGGCTGATGTTCACCGGGACGGGCTTCGCGTAGCCGAACGCCGGCAAGTGGCTCAAGATGAGTAGAGCCGGAAGCAGCACCGTGCCGAATGGGTCCACGTGACGAAGGGGGTTCAGCGTGAGCCGGTGGTTCTCCTTGGCGGTCGGATCACCGAAGAAGTTGGCCACATAACCGTGGCTCACCTCGTGCAGCACGATGGACGGGACGATCGCGAGAAAGAAGTAGACGTAATTCGACAACTTCCCTCTCCTAGCCGTGGGCCCGCGGATGGGCTCCCCGATAAACCTGCTGCAATGACGAAACCGATACCGCGGTGTAGATCTGCGTGGTCGCGATGGACGAGTGACCCAGCAGTTCTTGAACCACTCTAATGTCGGCGCCGTGGGCAAGCATGTGCGTGGCACAACTATGGCGGAACACGTGGGCGCTGATGCGGTTTCGTTCGATGCCCACCTGGAGCGCCCGGCGCGCGATGATGGCGTCCACCCCCTGACGCGAGAGCGGTGTGCCCCGAGCGTTGAGTAGGAGAACCGAGGAGCGCGTCTGGGAGAGCGTGGCGCGGCCGGCTGGCTCGAGGTACTCCTCCAACGCTCGGCGCAGCGCCCGACCCAACGGCACGAGGCGTTGCTTCGAGCCCTTGCCGGTGACCTTGATCAACTCCTCGTCGAAGTCGAGGTCCTCGATGCGAACCCCGACGGCTTCCGAGACCCGGCTACCCGTACCGTAGAGCAGTTCGAGGAGTGCCCGGTCCCGTCTGTCGAGCGCCGTGGTGCTCGGAATCGAGTCGAGCAGCGTGAGCATCTCAGCCTCGTCCAGGGGGTGGGGCAACGAGCGCCCGCGGTGCGTGCCACGCACGTGGACCGTCGGATCGACCGCGATGAGCCCTTCATCGGCCAAGAATCCGTACCATCCCCGTAGCGAGGCGAGCGCGCGCGCGATGCTCGACGGGGCGCGACCGCGGTCCTGGAGGGTGACGAGGTACGCGTCGACGTCGCCCGCACGGACGTCACGCGGTCCGCTCCCGCGTTCCGTGGTCCAGGTGATGAAGGCCGCCAGATCACGTCGATAGGCGTCGAGCGTGGCGCGACTGCGACCCTTCTCGACGATCAACCAGACGAAGTACTCGTCTAGGAGCCGCTCAACGTCGCTCAAAGAACTGTCCGTAGACCAGGTTGAGCGCCACCGCCATGGTGGAATCGATCGCGGGTTCGTCATCGAGAACATCGTGCAACTCGTCGGGCGAGTACCAGTCGACGGTCGAGGCTGACTCCTCGGGTCCGGTTGGTCGGCGCTCGCCCATGGTCAACGAACCGGCCTCGAAGATGTGCATGAGCTGGGTCGACCAGCCCGGCGACACCATGAACGTGCCGAGCAGTCGCCAGTAGTCGGCGTCACAGCCCAGCTCCTCGTGGAGCTCGCGCTTGGCGGCGTCGAGCGGCGCCTCGGCGTCGACGTCCAGCGTCCCGGCCGGGATCTCCAGGGTGTAGCGGTCAAAGGGCGCGCGATACTGGCGAAGTACGCCCACGCGGCCTTGGTCGTCGCGCGCGAGAATCGCCACCGCGCCGGGATGGGTGACGACGTCACGGTGGAACGAGCGATCCCGATGCTCGACCGTACGGCGCTCCACGGCGAACACGTGTGACTTGAGGAGCGATGAGACCGCGGTGATCCTGAAGTCGTCGCTCACGTGGCGGCGTCGACTGACGTGGGGTCGATGATGTGGGGCTCTCGACCCTCCGCCCGCGACGCGGCCGCCGTCACCAACCCGAGGAATAACGGGTGTGGCCGGTCGGGCCGTGACTTGAATTCGGGGTGTGCCTGGGTGCCGACGAAGAACGGATGCTCAGGAAGTTCGACGAACTCGACGAGTCGCCCGTCGGGCGAGGTGCCCGAGCAGCGCATGCCGCCCTCTTCGAACTGCGCGCGGTATCGCGCGTTGAACTCGTAGCGGTGGCGGTGACGTTCGGAGACGACGGTGGTGCCGTAGAGCCCGGCGACGATCGAGCCCTCGTCGAGCATGGCCGGACAGGCGCCAAGTCGCATCGTGCCACCCAGATCGGTGACGTCCATCTGCTCGGCCATCAGGGCGATCACCGGCGCGGTCGTGGCCAGTGAGAACTCAGTCGAATGCGCGTCGCTCAGGCCCAAGCGGTGGCGAGCGAACTCCACCACCATGATCTGCATGCCCAGGCAGATTCCCAAGTAGGGGATCTGCTGCTCGCGCGCGATGCGAGCGGCAGCGATCATGCCTTCGATGCCGCGCTCTCCGAACCCGCCGGGCACGATGATGCCGTCGAGTTGACGCAGGCGGTCCGAGTCGATCTCGGTGGGGACCCGTTCGGCCTCGAGCCATTCGATCTTGGTGGTGGCGCCGATGGCGAAGCCAGCGTGGCGGATCGACTCCGCGACTGACAGGTAGGCGTCGGGCATGGTGACGTATTTGCCGACGACCCCGATGCGCAGGGTCTTGGTGGTGTTGTGGACGCGGTGCACCACGGCGTTCCACGGTGCCAGGTCGATTGGGTGCTCATCGAGGTCGATGCCCAGGGTCTGGCACACGATCGTGTCGAGTCCCTCGCGGTGCAGGGTCGTGGGGATGTCGTAGATGCTCGCTTCGTCCACCGCCGAGATGACCGCCTGGATCGGCACGTCGCACAGCAGCGAGATCTTGCGCTTGAGTCCGTCCGAGATGGGCTGGTCGCTTCGACAGACGATGATGTCGGGCTGGATACCACGGCTGCGCAGCTCGGTCACCGAGTGCTGGGTCGGCTTCGTCTTCTGCTCCCCCGATGGCGCCAGGTACGGCACGAGGGTGAGATGGACGTAGCAGACGTTGCCTCGTCCCGCGTCGCGGCGGTACTGGCGGATTGACTCGATGAACGGCACGATCTCGATGTCGCCGACCGTGCCTCCGATCTCGACGATGACGACGTCGGCGCCCATCGCACCGACTCGGCGGATGCGCTCTTTGATCTCGTCGGTGATATGCGGAATTACCTGGACCGTCTTGCCCAGGTAGTCGCCACGTCTCTCTTTGGCGATGACGTTCGAATACACCGAACCGGTCGTGGTGTTCGAGGTGCGCGTGAGCGACTCGTCGATGAACCGCTCGTAGTGCCCGAGGTCGAGGTCGGTCTCGCCGCCGTCGTCGGTCACGTACACTTCACCGTGCTCACCAGGGTTCATGGTCCCCGGGTCGACGTTGAGGTAGGGGTCCAACTTGCACATCGTGACCTTCAAGCCACGAGATTTGAGTAGTCGTCCCAGCGAAGAAGCAGTGAGGCCCTTGCCTAGGGAACTCGACACTCCGCCGGTGACAAACACGAACTTTGTCATGCCAGCACCGATGTGTCCACGGACTCCCAGTGTAGCGAACCTGGCGGCTCGCTCCGACCATTACGACGTGGTACCCAACATCCGCTCAGCCAGGGCGCGGGCCTCGTCACTGAGGTGGTCGCCCGCGAGCATCCGGGCGATCTCTGAGACCCGGTCGGTACCCGTCACCTCGCGTACCGTGGTCGTGGTCGACTGCGCGCCGACGACCTTTTCGATGACGAACTGATGGTCGGCGCGCGCTGCGACCGAGGCGAGGTGGGTGACGGCGAGGACCTGTCGGTCCCGGGCGACTTCGGCCAGACAGTCGCCGATCTGTTCGGCCACCTGTCCCCCGATCCCGGCATCGACCTCGTCAAAGACGGTCACCACCCCGTCACTCACGCTGACCAAGGCCACCGCGAGCAGTAATCGACTCAACTCGCCACCGCTCGCCAAGGACTGGACAGGACCTTCGGGCCGGCCGGGATTCGGCGTGAACAGCAGTTGCACGTCGGAGCCATCGGGTCCGTCGACGCTCAGGCGGACCGACGCGTTCGCGAGGGCCACGCGCGACAGCTGGGAACCCAGGGCCGCACTGAGCGCTATGGCTGCCGCCTCGCGCTCTCGCCGGGCCGCCGCCGCGAGGGTCGCCTCACTCATTGTAAGGTCGCGAAGCTCCTGATCGAGTGCGATCAACTCCACCTCGGCGTTGGTGAGCCGTTCGCGTTCGAGCTCGAGGGACTCCCTCGTGGCAACGACCGCCGCCAGCGTCCCGCCGTACTTGCGCGCTAGTCGCTGCAAAAGATCCACGCGGGCTTCCAGACGCGCCATGGTCGCGGGGTCGACGTCCTCACGATCGACGAACGCACGCAGGTCGTGCACGGCGTCACGAGCCGAGGCCAGGGACGCCTCGAGCGTCGTCACGGCGTCATCGAGCCCCGTGACCGACGCGAGGGTGGCGACATTGCGGGCGAAGGCCGCCAGCAGGGCGTCCTCCTGATCGCTGTCGAAGGACTCGATAGCCGCTACCACCGCGACCCGCCCATCGTGGACCGACGTCCACACCCGTAACTGGTCGAGCGCGTCGTCGAGTTCCGTGACTGAGGTCAAGTTGGCCGCCTCAAGTTCCTCGAGTTGGAAGTTCAGCAGATCGAGCTCGCGCTCGCGCGTCCGCTCATCACCACCGAGCACCTCGCGCAGTCGTGTGATCTCCACGATCCGCCGGCGTGCTCGTTCGAGTTCGCTCGTATCCACGCCACCGAAGTCGTCGATGAGGCGAAGGATGTCAGAGCGATTGCGCAAGGTCAGCGAGTCGTGCTGACCATGGATCGTCACCAGTGACTCCCCCGCCACGCGTAGCGCCTCGGCACTGGTGGCGACGCCGTTCAACGTGCTACGCACCCGTCGATTCGCGCCACTCTCTCGCCCGAAGACCACCTCTTCACCGGAACGGTCGCGCAGCACCGCGGCCACTTGCACGTCGTCGCCGAAGGCGTGGCGCGCCGACGCCGCGTCGGCCCCCAGACAGAGTGTCAGCGCACCGAGCAACAGCGTCTTGCCGGCACCCGTCTCGCCGGTGATGACGTTGAGCCCCGGTCCGAACTCGACACGCGCCTCATCGATGACACCGAGCCCGCGCGCGTACAACTCGAGCAGCTCGGCGTTAGGCATGGCCTTCCCGGAGGCTCTCGCGCAGTCGGAACCCCAATTCGAAGCGGCGGGTCTCGACGACCCGCACAGGCTTGGGACTGCGTGAGACGCTGATTGACTCACCCGGCTCGATCGAGCCGATCGTTCGTCCGTCGGCGACCACTTCGGCGGACTTCGTCACGGCGTTCAGGCGGATGACCTTGTCGCCGCCGACGACGATCGACCGGTCGATCGTGAAGTGAGGGGCGATTGGTGTGAGCACCATCACGGGCAACGTCGTGTCGAGGACCGGTCCACCGGCGGAGAAGTTATAGCCGGTGCTGCCGGTGGGTGTCGCCACCATCACACCGTCGGCGGAGTACGTCAGATATTCGTCGTCGTCCACGAACGTGCACACGCGAACCATGTGGCCGGCGTGTGCACGTTCCACCACCACCTCGTTAAGAGCGAACTCCGAATCGTTTCGATTGGGCATGTCGATCTGGAGTGCCAGTCGCTCGACGACGTGTGGGTCGTGCAGCGATCGCTTGATGTCGTGGATCAGTTCGGCCGCCGGCACGTTGAGCAGGAATCCCAACCGGCCCAGGTTGACGGCCATCACCCGAGCGCCGAGCTCGTGGGCCAATCGAGCGGACTTGAGGAATGTTCCGTCGCCACCCAGACTGACCACCAATGCGTCAGCACCGCTAGCGGGCACTTCGAGGTCGTCCAGCAACAAAAGCTCGGACGCAATGCCCTCCGAGCGCAACTGGCGTCCGACTTCGTCGGCGAGGATGACAGCGTCGGAGCGGTTGCTGAAAGCAGTGAACAGTAGGTCGGGCACGGTCCTCCTCGTTGCCATGGTAGTGAACAGGCGAGACATCAACGGTCACGGTGCTTTGCCTCTGTGAACAGAGTCGGCGATTCGGTATCTCATCCTGGTTCGAGCACGACTGGAGACATACGCTCTGGAACGGAGGTGTCCAATGTTTGGAAAATCTAAGGAGCGTGCCGCAGCGGCCCCCCAGGTGGATGCAACGGCTCAGTGGGGTCAACGCGTCGCTGCTTACCAGTCATTGATCGACGTCATCGACGGCTCTAAAGTCCTCGAGGCTAATGGCCTACTCCTTAAGCCGGGCGAGGTTCTCCTCGGACAGGTCCAGAACGTCGGCTTGATCGAGGAGCGAAGTGTTGGTGGGCACTGGCAGGGAGCGTCCCAGGGCTTCTCCATTCCCATCGGTTCGATCAAGGGGCGAAGTGTCCGATATCGCGTTGGGGTGAACCACGGCCACTACGTCCAAGGCGAGCCACAACCCACGGCCGTCGACCACGGGGCGCTGAGCATCACCGATCAGCGAATCGTCTACCAGGGGGCGACGAAGACCGCGGAATGCCTCTTCACCAAGTTGCTCGGCGTCCAACAATCCAGCGGCTCTATCGTCATCTCCGTCTCCAACCGCCAGAAGCCCACCGTCGTCCACGTCGGTGCTTCACTCGAGGACTGGGTGGCCGACCGGATCTCGATCGCGACGAGTCTGTATCAGGGCGAGAAGGACCAGGTCCTCGCCAATCTGCACCAACAGCTCAACGACGTGGTTGCGGCCAAGCCCTCCTCGTAGCGAAATCTCAGCAAAGCCGACCTGTTATCGCCCCTCCGTCGGTTGGCGCCCATAACCTGAACTGCGTGAAGTTCACCCGGGGGCGCGTGCTGGCGATAGGAGTCGTGCTCGCCATCGGGGTCGTGGCGGCGATCACCTTCGCGGGCGCCTCGTCGTCCCGTCCGACCAAGCTGGTGCTCGGGTCACCGATCGAGGCGGTGTTTCATCGTCCGATCGAGCTCGTAGGTGCTTGCGCCGAAGCCCGCATCGACCACGGTCATGACGTCGATCCACCAGGACTCATCGATCAAGAGAATGACGAGTGCTTCCCCGCACAGCACGCCAAGCGTGCACCGGATGGTCAGGTGCTCGGCGGCTAGTCAGACGATGTCCACCGCTCGAGGCTTACGGGTTGACTGACCGGTAGTCGATTCGATGCGGCTCGTCATCGATGGTCCGAGACCATCAGGTGGGCAACCCAGGCGATGGAGGAGTGGCGAGCGCACGGCCGCCAAGCCTCGGTGTGAAACGGCGCAACGGCGGTCTCGAACGTGGAGACGCACGCATACAACGGCACTGTCGGGATACGGAGCAACGGGGTACGGCCACGTGAGACTCATCATCGACGACGCATTCGAACTCGACGACGACGTCGCGCGCGTCGACCGGGAGGCGCTGTGGGCCTTTCTCTCGCGGCAGGCCCACTGGCAGCGTTGGCGACGTCGCGAGGATGTGCAGCGCCAGGTCGACCCGGCCGCGCGCGTCGTCGGTGCGTATCGGCGCGACGGTGGTGCCATCGTCGGTTTCGCGCGATCGGTGTCGGACGGATCGATGGCCTACCTGAGCGACGTCTACATCGACGAATCCGTTCGTGGTCGTGGGCTCGGTAAGGCACTTGTGCACGAGATGGTGACACGTGACGACCCCTCGTCGATGCGCTGGCTCGTGCACACCGACGACGCGTATGGTCTCTACCGCCAGTTCGGCTTCCACGAGCCAACCGAGTGACTCATGGAGCGCGACCCCATCACGGTGCGCAACGCGCAGGGTGCGGCGCACGATGACGATGACACCCTGACACCTCGGGGTCCACACGAGCGGTGATCGCGCGGAGGACCGTCGCGGGCTTTCAGTCAACGAGTCGTGAAAGGGCCCGCTCAGCGGCGCGACGGACCCGGGCCACGGGATCGTCCAGCAGACCGGCGACGGCCTCGGCCGCTTCGTCGACACGGTGGGCGGCGACGACTTTGGCCACCATCTCGCGTACCCGCCACGAGTCGTCAGTGCCAGCACGGATGACCGCGTCCGTCGCCACCGCATCGAAGACGTGCAGAAGTCCCCGCACCGCCCAGACCCGTGGCCAGTAGCCCTCTCGACCACCCTCAAAACCATCGAGCACGCGTCGAGCGTGCGGTCCACCGAGTGTGAGGATGAGTTCGTCGTCGACCGTTCGGCCTTCGAGCAGGCCGACGCACCCGGCGATCACGTCGTCTCGCCCGCGCCGCGCACACATCGCCTCGATGCTTTGGCGCGGTGTCATCCCCCATTTCGACGCCACCCTTGCATGGTGCCATACCTCATCGAGCGTGGGCTCGTCTCGAGAACGGTGATCGTGCGGCGAGTCCCGAGCACGACGCACCCGTTGCTCCGCGCGGCTCGTACGGTACTGCGCGCGTAGACCGTAAAAACCTACCCGCCCCCCCTACTCCTGGGGTGAGATGAAAGGTGTCCGAAAAAACTCGAGACGGGGTGCGGTATGGCCGTTTGGCGGCACGGTTAGTCCTATGACCCATCACATCGAAGCAGGCGTGGCTGGGTTTGCGCTTATCCTCCTGTTAGCAGGCGACTCACGAGGTCAGACAAGTAGGGAGGCGGTTCGAGATGTCTATCTCATCTGAGCAAGCTCACCGGTCCTGGTCGATGTTCTTCGGGTGGCTACTCGTCGGAACTCTGTGGATGGCCGGTATCGCAAGCATTCTGAGCATCGGGATTCTCGTTCTCGCCTTGGCTGGAGCCGCCACCTGGTTCATGTCGCGCCGGCCAGATTCTCGTCTCGGATTGCCAGCTCTCGTTTCAATTGGGGGACTGCCCTTCTTCATTCGTGCGCGTATGAACGGACCTGCCCAGGGGACCGTCCTCAGCTCCAACGGCGGCGGGGGCGTGACCGGAGGAACCTATTCGAACTCGTGGCCGTGGGTGGCGGTTGGTGCGCTGTTCATCGTCGCCAGTGTTGTCGCGTTCCTCGTCACAACGCGACAACGCGCCTAACGCCGAAGTGACGAAGTACCCCGACGGTCCCACTGCTTGCGCTTGCTCAGCGGCATCCCCTTCGTCACCGTGAGGTGGTCGCGGATGAGCCCACTGTAAGCATCGGCCGAGTCCACCTTGTTCAGCCGGAGCCGCATCATTTCCAACGACAGGTCCATTCGAGCACGGTTCCGGAAGCACCACGCGCGACGCTCGATCCCCTGGCGAACCGTCCGGATAGGGGCCTCGATGGCGCCGTTGGAGTACACGCCGATCTCGCCGCGGCGAGACAATTGCGTCGCCATCATCCGGCTCTTGCCACGCATCCACCTTTGCAGTGCTGGTGAACCCAACTCTCGAACCTTGTCTCGCAGAGCCTCCCACTCCTCGGGGTTGTGGAATGAGTGGTTGAGGGCTTCGTGCAGGGGGCTGCCGCTTCCACTTTGTCCGCATCCATCGCCGTGCGAGATCTCCGGTAGAGGTGGTGCTCGCAAGAGTGGAAGTGAACGGGACGACCGCGCGACCAGTGCATACGGACCCCGGACTTGATGTTGCTGTCGTCGCCGCTGATGCCTACTCGAGCCTTGCCCAGCAAGGTGGCGAGGAAGTCCGCCCATTGCTGTCCGGTGTCGCTCGGACTCGATGCGACCTTTCCACAGCCGGGGTTGCGTTCCGTCACTCGGATAGCCGTACGCGAATAGGACACAGAACAGCCTGGATTTGGTGTCGGTCCACGAGTCCGTGTACTGGAACTCGGTGGAGTCCAGTACCAGGGTGTCGGGCCATTCGGTTTCGGCGTGTGCCTCGGCCACAACGGGATCGTACTGCTGCAACCGGTCCGCCACCAGACCACCGTTGATGTTGGTGCTGGGCTTACGATGCCATTGGCGCTTCTCACCCCACGCCTGAGCCTTCACGCGCTCCGCCACGTCGGTGTAGGAGTCGCCGCCCCCGATGGCGACGAGTGCCATCACTACCTCACGCACCAGGTAGTCGTGCCGCCAAGGGGTTGATGGACCCTCCGCGGGTCCGTGATGTCGTTCGCAGGTCGGACACACACCGTCCTTTACCCGCGTGACACTCAACGCCCCGAGGAACCGATGAAAGGTCCCGTCTGGTGCGGAGCAGCGCCACGGCTGGCGCGGACGCTGGTCGCTGTGTTGGATTCCATCGCGCACGATTCGATACCGCTCGTGGCCCTGAAGTGGACAAACCGGTGAGTCGGACGTGGCTATTCCCTTCGCAGGTGGTGTGCAGGAAACATGCTCGCCATCTCACCCCAGGAGTAGAGGGGGGCCCGTCATAACCGCGACAGCCGGGCCATCCCCGTTGTCGACACGCGACCATCGTCGTACACTCGGGGCGTGAGTCAGCCGAGCGACTTGGCACCGCGGCCGTTCCCCGCCGCCCCAAACGAGATCGAGGCGCTCTTGGGTGCCCTGCACCGTAATCGCCGCACCTTCGCTTGGAAGACCGGTGGTCTCGACGCGTCAGCCATGCGCCAGACGTTAGGCCCCTCCGCCGTGACCCTCGGTGGCCTGGTCAAGCATCTGGCCCTCGTCGAGGACCATTACTTCACGCACCAGCTGTTGGGCCGCGAGTACCCGGCGGTTTGGTCGCCAGTGGCCGAACACGAAGACTGGGAGTGGACGTCGGCGGCCGACGACTCCCCCGAAGTGCTCCGATCCCTCTGGCTGGAGGTCGTCGCTCGCTCCGAGGCCGCGGTCACCGAAACGCTCGCCGCGTCCGGACTCGATCAACCACTCGCGATTACGACGTGGACCGAGACGCCGAACCTTCGCCGCGTTCTCATCGACCTCATCGAGGAGTACGCCCGCCACACGGGACACGCCGATCTCATTCGTGAGTCGATCGATGGACTGGTGGGCGAAGACGCCCCCGAGTAGACGAGCTTTCCGTATCCTGCAGCCGCGGCCACGACGAGAGTCGACGGGCTCCGCTGCGTTGACGAATTCGGCGCGGCGACTGACGAACGCCTCGTTCGCGCCTCGTCCGAGCTGACCGGTACCTCGCACCGTGTTCGCGCACAGTCGACTATCAACGGCGTGCGAGGAACCGATCCTCCGCGGCGTAGTCAACGAGCGGTCCATCGACGCCCGGGAGTTCGAAGCCATCGTCACCGCGAGTCGCGAGGGACAACAACCACTCGACTTCGGCCGTGACCGTCTCTTCGTAGGTACCGACCGCCGTATACCCGAGTTCACGGGCAGCGTTCATGTCGAGCACCAGCGGAGTGGGAGCCTCCCAAAGGTAGTGACCGAGTTCTGTGTCGCCCTCGAGGAGGACCTCTCGCCAGACGTGACCGAAGTACTCTCTGATCACGCGGGATATTTCGAGTGTGCTCGGCGCCGTCGGATCACCGCAGTTGAGGATCCGTGATCCGGGGCGAGCGGCGATTACCTCGATCAGCGCCGCGAGGTTCAGCGCCGCTGTCGTGTGGTCGACCGACACGCCCCGGTTCGCGAAGAAGGCTGTGGAACGACGGTCGAGTACCCGCTTCACGAAGACCCACTCTCGCGGTGGCGCCGCTCCCACGCCGTGGATCTTGGACGGTCGGATCACCGTCACGGGCAGAGCGCTGTCGAGCAGCACCCGTTCGGCGGCGACTTTGCACGCGGGATAACCGTCGCGCGTCCGGTAGTCGACGTCGCGCGCCTCAACCGTCGCCTGCGTCTCAACGATCGGACCGGCGAAGTGCGGCGCAATCGTTGCGTTGGTGTGGTTGCCCGAGTCGTCGGCGTAGACCGCCTTGCTCGAGATCATGACCGTCGCAGTCGCGTCGCGCGCGAGTTCAAGCAGCGCGGTGGCGTGGGACGCGGTGTAACAGAGGCAGTCGACCAGCAGGTCGGCTCCCGTTCCCATCACCGCAGCCAGTGCGACGGGGTCTTCACGATCCGCGGTGATGAAGATCCCGCCCCGGTCGACGATCTCGACGGGCACGTGCCGGGAATCGCGTCCCGTGACGTGCACGTCCCATCCCGCTTCCAGAAGGCGCGATGCGGTCGCCCGTCCAATGGCGCCGGTGCCACCGAGAATGAGGGCGCGCGACATGTCCGAGACGATACCGCGAGGTCCGTCGCGCGCTGCCGCGGGTGAACTCGTCGCGTCACGGGTCTCGTGGAGTCAGCACCACACCGGGTAGCGAACGAGGCCGCTACAGCGGTTGTTGAAGAGTTAGTGCACGCCGTTCATCGACGTCCATCGTCCCCGGTGATCGGCTCGACCTCCCGACTCACGATCCACGCGTGCTTGCCGACCTGGCGAACGCGTTGGAACCCGAATTCGTCCAACAGCTCAACCGTGGCGCTGAATAAGAAGCGACCCTGCGCCGCCCGCCCGACGGTGACCTCCGAGATCGCCTCGACCAGGCCTCCGCCCGCGCGAGCGATTTCGTGCAGTGCACCATCTAGCGCGAGACGCGCGATGCCGCGCCCGCGATGACCCTTATCGACGAAGATGCAGGTGATCCGCCAGTCGGGTACGGGCGGCGGATCCTTGTCGTACGCGCGCTTGTGCTTGATGTTTGAGAGCTCGTCGGGGTTGCCGAACTGGCACCAGCCCTGGGCCAGGCCGTTCGAATCGACCACGAGCGCGGCGTGGGCCCGCCCCGTGCTGACCCGCTCCTGCTTCACGTCGCGGTAGTTGAGGTGCCGTTGGCCACACTCCGGGTGGTACGAGATGCACCAGCAACCGCCGTATATGCCGTTGTTACGCTCGACGAGCTCCGCGAACGCGTCCCAGGTCTCAGCGCTCAACGAACGGATCGTGAACGTCATCGTGGTCCCACCTGGCACACCGTCACAATCGCGATGTTGTGGTCGAGCCAGTGGGGATCCTGAGCGCCACCACTGCCCGCGTACCGAAGGGTGTGAACGCCATCACGATGCCTCCGGGGCGAGGAAGTCCACCAGGTTGTCAAGCATCTCCGTCGTGCCGTCCCCGCGCAGGCGAGGCGCGTCGTCGCCGTCGAAGCCATCGAGAAAGACGCCCTGCTCGGTGTAGGTCAGCGTGGTGCCCGCGTCCTTTGGTGCGAAATCGATTGTGGTCAACGACACCGAGATGCGGGTGCCGTCGGCGTACATCTCGTAGGCGTAGACGAGACGTCGATCCACGACGATGTCATAGTACCGCGCGTCGTAGCGGAACGTGACACCGTCCATCACGACGTCGAAGGTCTCATGGCCACCGACGCGGAAATCGAATACCGGCTGCTCGGCACCGACCGACGTCTCAAGGTTTCCCGTGTCGCCCCAGACGTTCTTCGCCTCCACCGATGCGAATGCGGCGAAGACCTGTGACGGCGGTACTCGAAACGCACGCTCGATGGTGAAGGTGCCGTGGATGACGTCGCCAGTAACCACCGTTGACCCCCCGATCAGCGATACCGTGTTTCGCTCCACCAGTGACCCTAGGGGTGAAGGCCCACAACCTGTCGGCTCGCGCTGAGACGAATCCCCGAACAACACGGCGGGTCACACTCGACGCGGGTGACACTGCTCGGGCACTTCGCAGCGCTCACCGTTTACCCGAGGTCCGCTAGAGGTGAACCGTTCACGCGCGTGGCCAGTGCCCACCCAGGCGTTCGAGTCCTTCGCGCAAGATGGCCTCAGTCGTCGCGAAATTGAGTCGCACATGGTCCACTCCACCGGTGCCGAAGGCAGCGCCGTCGCTCAACGCGACGCGCGCGTGCTCAAGAAAGTATGCGGCCGGCCCCGTGATGCTTGTCATCTGTCCTCGCGACCTCTCGCCGCCCTGGGGCAGGCCGAGACCGCCCACGTCAAGCCAGGCGAGATACGTGGCATCGCCGGGCCGGTAGCGGGCCACCGGCAGGTGGTCGGCCACGAGATCGACGAGGAGCGTCTGACGCGCACGCAAGTCGACGAGCAAGTCCTCAAGCCACGCGTCGGTCTCGTCGAATGCCGCGCTCTGGGCGATTACGCCCAGGTGGCTGGGTCCGGGTACCACTCGCTGCTCCAGAGCCTCGATCACGTCAGTACCGTCGGTGCCGACGACGAGGACGGCGGCGGGCGCGCCGGCGAGGTTGAACGCCTTGGATCCCGAGAGCACCGCGACGTGTCGCTCAGCGCCGGCGAGGCTCAGTAGCGGCGTGAACGCACCGCGTAGCACGAGCGGCGCGTGAATCTCATCGGAAATCACGCGCATCCCGTATCGGTCCGCCAGGTTAAGCACGTGCACCAGCTCGTCGCGCGAATGCACCGTGCCCGTTGGGTTGTGCGGGCTGCAGAGCAGATAGACGGGGCGTCGGGACTTCGTGCTCGCCCGCTCGAAGGCACCCTCGAGGAGCGCGAAGTCGAGGTGCCCATCCGCGCCGAGTGGGGCCTCTTCCACGACGCGGCCGCTGTGCTCGGTGAACGAGAAGAAGGGTGGATAGACAGGGCAGTTGACCACGATGCAGTCACCTGGCTCGCTCAGCACGCTGATCGCTGCCGCGACCCCGCTCATGACGTTCGCAACCGGCCGGGAACGCGAAGGGTCGATCCCCGTCCAGCCCCAGTGGCGCACGGCGAAGGAGGAGAGCGACGCCACGTACCGGTCAGCGATCGGGTAACCCAGGTCGCCGTGACGAACGGCGTCGACCAGGGCCCGTTCGACGGGCTCGGCCAGCGCCACGTCCATCTCGGCGACCCAAAGGGGCAAGACGTCCGAGGGATAGTGGCGCCACTTCTCACTCGTTCGCTGTTGCAACTGCTCCAAGCTGAGACCGGACAAGGGGCGCACGTGGTTCATAAGAGTCGTCCTCGACGCTATCCACTGTTCGTGGTCGATGCGAACGAGCCGGCCATGGGGTCACGTCGCGTGTACCCGCATCCGCAACCCAGCCGCAACACGAGTGAAACGCCCACTCGTCGCCCTTTGTACGCTGACAACGTGGCGACACCATCCACGCAGGTCGCGGCGCTCTTGCTCACCGGAGGCGCGAGTCGGCGCATGGGACGCGACAAGTCGCGCATCGTCATCGACGGCACGACACTCGCGCGCCGCAACGCCGCGCTGCTCGCGCGGGTGGTCACGCGTGCCTACGAGGTTGGACCTGGTCACTCAGGACTCGTCGCGACGCGTGAGGACCCCGTCGGCGCCGGTCCCCTCGCCGCGATCGTCGCCGGGAACCGACTGCTGCGAGCGAACGGCCATCGCGGTGCGGCCCTCGTCATCGCCTGCGACCTGCCGTTCGTCGACGAGTCGCTACTCACCTTCCTCGCCGAGTACGACGCCTCGGGTACGGTCATGCCCGTCGTCGACGGCCGCGCCCAGCCACTGCTCGCCCGGTGGGGGGTTCGCGACCTCGATGAGGCGCAGCGACGCTACGAATCCGGTGAACGCTCACTGCACCACGTCACCGACGGTGACGACGTGACCCTGCTCGGCGAGTCAGCCTGGCGCCACGTCGCCTCGTCTCGCACGTTCGCCGATGTCGACACGCCCGAAGACCTCGTGCGCTACGGCCTCACCGATACCGGCCGGTAGTGTCGGCGGGCGGTTCACGGCGTCGGCGGTGTGACCTCACGAGCGATCTCGAGCGCTTCAAAGACATTAAGTCCGGCGGCCGCCGCCATCCAGCAAGCGATGGGCGCCGCCGTTCGCTCCGAGGCGTGCGCCGCGGTGCCTGCGAGCGCCAGAATCGCCTCACGCTCAGCGTCGCTCGGCGGCTCGACCCCGAGAGCGGCGCCGAACTGATCGAGCCAATGCTGCGTCGGTGCACTCACGTTTCGATCGTAGTCACGGCCCCTGACCATCGCGGGGACCGTGACGAATCGAGAGGGTGGCTCGGTAGGATCGACGTGAGCGGGGTCGAGTTCGCCATCGCCGCGACGATCGGGGGGGTTGCGTGAGTCGAGTGTCGCCAGAACGAGACGTGATCCGCATGACGGTGGGTGTCGCGCCGAGCCCGCGTCGAGACACCCTCGCCGGAGAGGAGCCGCTCGAACTTCGCGTCAACGGTCGATCCCTGGCGGTCACGATGCGCACGCCGGGCGCCGATTTCGATCTCGCGGCGGGGTTCCTCGTCAGCGAAGGCGTGATCACCCAGAACCGCGACCTTCTCGCGATGCGCTACTGCGCGGGCGAGGATGAGAACGGGGTCAACCAGTTCAACGTGCTCGATCTCAAGCTCGCCAGTGACGTGGCGCCTCCGAGCGCGGACGCGGCGCGCGCTTTCTTCACGACGAGCTCGTGCGGCCTGTGCGGCAAGGCTTCCATCGACGCCGTTCGAACACGCTCACACTTCGCAGCACCCGACGAGACGCTGAGCGTCTCGAGCGCCACCCTGGCGTCACTCCCCGACCGGCTGCGGTCGGCCCAGAGCGTCTTCGAGCGCACTGGTGGGCTGCACGCGGCCGCACTCTTCACGCCGACTGGTGACCTGGTCGTCGTGCGCGAGGATGTCGGACGCCACAACGCCGTCGACAAGGTGGTCGGCTGGGCCCTGCGCGACGGACGGCTCCCGCTCACCGACGCGATCCTGCTCGTCTCCGGCCGTGCCTCGTTCGAACTCGTCCAGAAGGCAGTGATGGCGGGCATCCCCATGCTCTGTGCGATATCGGCCCCGTCCTCGCTCGCCGTGGACCTCGCGCGCGAGACGCGACTCACGCTCGTGGGGTTCCTGCGTGGCGACTCGATGGTCGTCTACGCCGGTGCCGAGCGCGTCATCAGCGAACCCGCCTGACCCACCGACCCGGGATTCCGGTCACGCGTGGGCCAACTCGGAGCGTTCCAGTCTGACGATGATCGACTTCGACGTCGGCGTATTGCTGCCGATGGCGGTCGAGTCGAGAGGGACGAGCACGTTGGCCTCGGGGAAGTAGGCGGCTGCGCAGCCGCGCGGTGTGGGGTAGGCCACCGCGCGAAACGCGCTGGCACGGCGTTCGCCGTCGCTGTAGACGCTGACGATGTCGACCTGGTCGCCATCGTGGAATCCGTGTTCGGCGAGATCGGCCTCGTTCACGAAGACGACGCGACGTCCGCCTTCGATCCCCCGGTAGCGATCGTTGAGTCCGTAGACGGTCGTATTGAACTGATCGTGCGAGCGCACCGTCTGAAGGATGAGGTGGCCCTCGGGGACCTCGATCGCGTCGAGCGGGTTGCGGGTGAAACGGGCGTTGCCGGTCGCGGTGTCAAAGGTCCTCGAGTCGTGGGGACCGCGCGGCAAGACGAAACCGCCCGGGGTGGCGACGCGCTCCTCGAAGTTCTCGAAGCCCGGCACCACGTGCTCGATGTGGCGACGGATGACGCGATAGTCGCTCGCCATCGCCCGCCAGCCGAGGTCCTCACCGAAGAGCGCCTCGCCCAGACCCGTCACGATGGAGACCTCACTACGCAGGTGTGGCGAGCCGGGCTCGAGGCGACCCCGGGACTCGTGCACCATCGACATCGAGTCTTCGACGGTGACGAACTGCTCGCCACTGGCCTGGTGGTCGCGCTCGGTACGACCGAGGCACGGCAGGATCAGGGCCTCCTCGCCGTGGACGAGGTGCGAGCGATTGAGTTTGGTCGCCACGTGGACGGTCAATCGACACCGCGCCATCGCCGCCTCGGTGACTGCGGTGTCGGGTGTCGCGGCGACGAAGTTACCCCCGAGCGCGATGAACACGTCGATGCGGCCGTCGCGCATAGCGCGGATTGTGTCCACGGTGTCAAAGCCGTGTTCGCGAGGTGGCTCGAAGCCGAACTCGTCGCGCAGCCGATCGAGGAACGAGTCCGGCATCTTCTCCCAGATGCCCATGGTGCGATCGCCCTGGACGTTGCTGTGCCCACGGATCGGCGACGGACCGGCACCCGGACGCCCGATGTTGCCGCGCAGTAGCAGGAAGTTGACGATCTCACGGATGGTGGCGACCGCATTGCGGTGCTGGGTGATTCCCATGGCCCAGCAGACGATCACGCTCTTGGCGGCCATGACGTCGCCCGCGAAGGCCTCGATCTCACGACGTGACAGGCCACTCGCCGCCTCGATCGCTGGCCACTCGAGCTCGCGCCACCCCTGGCAGGCCTCCTCAAAGCCGTCGCAGTAGGCGTCGATGAAGGTGTGGTCGAAGACGGTTCCCGGTGCGCGCTCCTCTCGTTCCAACAGCACCTTGTTGACCCCGGCGAACATGGCGAGGTCGCCATTGACACGAACCGACAGGAACCGATCCGTCAGCGCCGTTCCCCGCCCGATGAGCCCGCGCGCCTTCTGGGGGTTCTTGAAGCGCACGAGACCGGCCTCGGGCAGTGGGTTCGCCGAGACGATGCGCGCGCCTCGACGCTTGGCCGCCTCGAGCGCACTCAGCATGCGCGGGTGGTTCGTGCCGGGGTTCTGACCGACGATGACGATCAGGTCGGCGTGATCGGTGATGTCGTCGAGGTTGACCGTCCCCTTACCGACGCCGATCGTCTCGGTGAGCGCCGTGCCGCTCGACTCGTGACACATGTTCGAGCAGTCCGGCAGATTGTTCGTGCCCAGGCGCCGCGCGAGCAGCTGGAAGACGAAGGCCGCCTCGTTGCTCGCGCGCCCGCTGGTGTAGAAGGCCGCCCGGTTCGCCGACGGCATCGCCTTCAATCGCGCCGCGCACAGCGCGAGCGCGTCGTCCCAGGAGATCGGTTCGTAGTGCGTCGCGCCGGGCGCGAGGTACATCGGCTCGGTGAGCCGTCCGTTCCGTTCGAGCTCGTGATCGGACTGGGCGCGCAACTCGTCGATCGAGTGCGCGGCGAAGAACGTGCGGCCCACTCGATCACGCGTCGCCTCCCAGGACACGGCCTTCGCTCCGTTCTCACAGAACTCGGCGTGCGAACGGTGTCCGGCCTGAGGGTCGGGCCAGGCGCAACTCGGGCAATCGAAGCCGCCGACCTGGTTCATGGCCGTCAAGGCGCGCGCGCCGCGCGCGACACCCATCTCGCTGATCGCCCGTTTGAGCGACACTTGAACCGCCACTCGTCCGACCGCGACGGACTCGGGCTGGTGCACCGTAATGGCGTCTTCTGGCTTTTCCACCATCTCTCACCGCCCAACGGCACGTCTCATCACGTGTCCTGTCTCCAGGCGGGCCCCCACGGGCACCCTACCGCGAACGCTCCGGGACGTACCCAGCAGCAGTGGCGCGATTGTTCACCGGTAACCTCTCACACGTGTCAGCCACGTCACGCGAGTCACGCGTCGAACGCTCGGACCCTCGGTTGGGCCGGGAGGCCGGGCGATGATCGCGGCCGAGGAGGCCCGTTCCTTCGTCCTGGCGCCGCTACGCCCCCTCGCGCCGCTCGAGTGTGCGCTCGCCGAGACCATCGACCTCGTGGCGGCGTGCACCGTGTACGCGACCGAGCCCGCCCCGAGTTTCACCAACTCAGCGATGGACGGCTTCGCGGTGCGTGGTTCCGACGCGACAACGGGCCCGACGCGCCTTCGCATCGTCGATTCGGTCTTCGCCGGTGAGTCGAGTGCGGTCGTCGTCGGTGTCGGCGAGGCCACCCGGATCATGACCGGCGCACCCCTGCCGCCCGGGGCCGACACGGTCTGTCCCCGCGAGGACGCCGTGGTCGACGAGGACGGACACTTCGTGACCCTGCAACGGGCCGTCGTGTCCGGCGACTGCGTGCGACAAGTCGGCGAGGACCTGTCCGTCGGCCAGACACTCGTCAGTCCCGGCGACGTCGTGGACCCCGCCCTGCTCGGTGCCCTCGCCGCCCAGGGAGTCGCCTCACTTCTCGTACACCCCGTACCGCGCGTGGGCGTGCTCTCCACGGGCAACGAGCTCGTCGAAGGGGCGGGTCGCCTCGGTCCGGGTCAGATCCGCGACTCGAATCGACCCACGTTGCTCGCCGCGCTACGCCAGTCAGGATTCGCGGCGATCGATCTCGGTACGGTGCGCGATTCGAGAGACGACCTGCGCACGGCCTTCGAGCACGCACGCACGACGTGTGACGCCGTGATCTCAACGGGCGGCGTGAGTGCGGGCGACGCCGACTTCGTGAAGGTCGTCCTCGCTGAGTTGTTCCTCGAACGCGCGCGGTCCATGCAGGTCGCGATCCGCCCGGGCAAACCCTTCACGTTCGCCTACGACGAGTCGACCAACACCCCCTTCTTCGGCCTAGCCGGTAATCCCGTCTCGACCCTGGTCGGCTTCGAACTCTTCGTGCGTCCGGCGTTGCGCCACCTCGCGGGCCATCGGGACCTCGACCGGCCGATCCTGTCGATGGTGCTCGACGACGACCTCGATCGCCGGCCCGACGGGAAGCTCCACCTCGTTCACGGCGTCTGTCGCATCGGCGACGACGGACTCGTGCACGTCGAACGACTCGCCCGGCGAGGCTCGCACCTACTCTTCGCCGTCGCGGGTGCCAACTGCCTCATCGTGGCGCCCGACGGCGCCGGCTACCGCGCCGGTGAGACGGTGCGCGCCCTGCTGCTCGACGACCGCGGGCTCAACGTGGTCGCGTAAGAGAACCCGTCCCTAGTCGCGCTGCGGCGGGTCCATACGCTCGCGTTCGGCCAGCCAGCGCGGCGCGTGCCGCGAGGCCCAGACCTCGCTCACCCGCCCACGCACCATCGACGCGAGGGCGGCGGGGTGCGTGAGGGCCATGATGATGTGCCCGGCGATGAACAAGACGAGCAACCAGGCGAAGGCGTCATGGACGAAGGTCGCGCCCGAACGCCACGACACCGGCACCAGGTTGAACCATTTCAATACCACGCCGGTTGCGAACAAGACGACCGACGAGGCCGCGACGACGACGGCGTTGAGCTTCTGACCGGGATTGAACTTGTCGGCGTCAAGCTCGAAGCGACCCCACGAACGAAGCCACGTGAGCTCGGCGTTGGTCCAGTCGTTCACCCGTCGAATGTCTCGTCGAAGCCGCCGGCCCCACGGTGCGAGGACGGCGATCGCGAAGGGGACGGGTAGCGCCAGGCCCGTCCAGAGGTGGATCTGCTCGACCTCTACGCGCGGCGGCGTCACCCCGAAGAGTGAGCCGAAGTAGAGCGGGATCGCGGTCACGATCAACACGGTGAAGAGCGCCGCGCTGATCCAGTGCGTCGCGCGTTCGACGGCGTCGAAGCGTACGAGGTCGCGGGTGCGCCCACTGGTCGCGACGTCGCCGTCCACCCTCACGTCAGCCTCGGGTCTGGATTCGTCGGACCGGTCGTGCCGTCGAGCCAGCCATTCAGGGGATAACCGTTCCTCTCCCAATAGCCGGGTTCCACGGCGTCCACGACACGGATCGCCGAGAGCCACTTGAGCGACTTGTACCCGTACATCGGCGCCACGTACAGCCGTACCGGTCCGCCGTGCTCGACCGTGATCGGTGCGTTGAGCATCCGGTAGGCGACGATGACGTCAGGAAGTCGGGCCTGGTCGATCGTCAGGCTCTCGGTGTCGGCGCCGTCGTAGGAATCGAAACTGACCGCGACCGCGTCGGGTCGCGCGCCCACCTGGTCGAGCAGGTGCGAGAGTCGCACGCCTCGCCATTCGACATCTGGGACACGCCAGCCCGTGACGCACTGGAATGCCTTCACCATCGTCGTCGCGGGCATCGCTTCGAGGTCATCGAGAGTGAACGTCGTCGGACGGTCGACGAGGCCACTCACGTGCAGGCGGTAGGCCGAGGGTGCGATGACCGGGAAGTCACCGTTGATCGAGTAGATGCGGAAGCGGTCGCCGCCGGGCAGCAGGCCGCCGAACCCTGAACCGAGCGCGTCGCCCAGCCGACGCTGCACAGCACCACCGAACGCCACACCGAGGGCACCCAGACCCACTAACCCGAGGAACAAACGGCGGCCCATGGGAATCGTCGTAGCCCGTACTCGCGCCTCGTGCGGCGTCATCGTCCCCCTTCGACGTCCACCTCGAGCCAGCGCCATCGACGCCTCGCCCGACGCTGGTCAGTGTACGGACCGGGCCCGCGTCTCCCTGCACTCAGCAATCTCAGGTTTCAGGACTCGCCTCCGGCGCAACGAGGCGTCCCCAATCATCTGATTTGCCGCCGCTCTTTCGATCGAGCACGAGCTCGTCGACGTGCGCCGTTGGATCGAGTGACGCGAGCGCGTCGACCAGGCTCATCGCCGCGAAGGCGCACGCCGTCAACGCCTCCATCTCCACCCCCGTGCGATTTACCGTCACGACCGTCGAACGAACGACGAGACCACCCTCATGAGCCGTGATGTTCACCTCGACATCGGTGAGGTTGATCGGGTGGCAGAGCGGGATCAACTGTGCCGTACGCTTCGCCGCCTGGATGCCGGTGAGTCGCGCGGCGAAGACCGGATCGAGCCCTTGCGCGGTCACGTCGAGGGCAAACACGTCAACGACCGAACGTACGACACAGCTCGCGTCGGCGCGGCGTCGCGTCGTCTCCTTGTCCGAGACGTCCACCATGCGAAGGCGCCCTTCGTCATCGAGATGCGTGAAGGGCGTCACCATCGATACCTCCGTCGCCGGCCCACCGTTCTAGAACTGTGGGGGCATGGTAGCGCGCGATGACACTGCGTCTCACGGCAGGAACACGACGACTGTCGCGTGACCGTTCGCGGGGCGTCTCGTTAGGCTCAGGGCATGAGCGACCACGAGGCTGCTGCTCGAAGCGCGAGTGCGCACGGTGCCATCGACGTCGCGGGGTCCCGGGCGAGGTCGACGCCCGTCGCCCTTTCGGTCAAGGCTCACTACACCAACGCTGACGACGGGCGTTCCCCGGCGTACATGCCGACAACGGGGGGCCTCGTCGATCAATACGGTCGGGTTCACAGCGACCTACGCATCTCGATCACCGACCGTTGCAACCTGCGCTGCACTTACTGTATGGACGAGGACATGACATTCCAGCCTCGTGAACAGCTGCTCAGCTTCGAGGAACTCGAGCGAATCGCGCGGATCGCACACGACCTCGGCGTCACCGCCATCCGACTCACGGGCGGAGAGCCGCTCGTGCGCCGAGGTGTCGTCGACCTCATCGCTCGGCTCAGCGCCGTCGGGTTCGCGGACATCGCCATGACCACCAACGCCACGCGACTCGCGCCACTCGCGGCACCCTTGAAGGCCGCTGGGCTCACCCGCGTGAACATCAGCTGTGACTCGCTTCGAGCCGACCGCTTCGCCTCCATCCGGCGTCGCGGTGACCTCGCGACCGTGCTCGACGCCATGGAGGTCGCCGAGGCGGCCGGGCTCGCACCGCTCAAGGTGAACGTGGTGCTCCTTCGTGGCATCAACGACGACGAGATCCTCGACTTCGCACGCTTCGCGCGAACGACCGGTCGCATCGTGCGCTTCATCGAGTTCATGCCCCTTGACGCGCCCGGTGATTGGGACCGCGATCGGATCGTGCCGGGACGCGAGGTGTACGACGTGCTGAACGCCGCCTGGCCACTCGAAGCCGTTGATGAGCCGGGTCGGGTCGCACCGGCCGAACGCTTCCGTTTCGCTGACGGCGTCGGCGAGATCGGGCTCATCTCAACGGTGACCGAGCCCTTCTGTGGCACGTGCAATCGACTACGGCTCACGCCCGACGGCTCGATTCGTAACTGTCTCTTCGGTGATGACGAGCATGCGTTGCGCGAACTGTTGCGAGGTGGCTGCGACGACGCCGAGGTCGAGCTCGTACTGCGCCGCGCCGTGTGGGCCAAGTACCCGGGTCACGCCATCAACGAACCGGGATTCCTGCGCCCGCACCGCTCGATGTCGATGATCGGTGGCTGAAAGGGCTCTCAGGCGACCACGCTACTGTGAGCCACGCAAGCGGTTCTCGGCAGTTGAGGGGGTGTCCATGAGCAGCGTGCGTATCTTAGTCGGTACCCGAAAAGGGGCCTTTATACTCACCGCGGACGGTTCGCGCAAGGACTGGCACGTCGAGGGGCCGCTCTTCGCGGGGTGGGAGGTCTATCACTTGAAGGGGTCGCCGCTCGATCCCAACCGAATCTTCGCGTCTCAGTCGACGGGCTGGTTCGGCCAGCTGATCCAGCGCTCGGATGACGGCGGCGCGACCTGGGAGCCGGTCGGCAACCAGTTCGCCTACGACGGCGTGCCGGGCACCCACCAGTGGTACGACGGCACGGCTCATCCCTGGGAGTTCGCCCGCGTCTGGCACCTCGAGCCATCACTCACCGATCCCGACACGGTGTTCGCCGGTGTCGAAGACGCCGCACTCTTCCGCACGACCGACGCCGGGGCGAGCTGGCACGAACTCGCGGGACTGCGCACGCACGAGACGGGCTCACAGTGGCAGCCCGGCGCGGGTGGGATGTGTCTGCACACGATCATCCAAAGCCCGGTTAACCCCGCTCGGATTGTGGTGGCGATCTCGGCCGCGGGTGCATTTCGCACCGACGACGGTGGCGCGACCTGGAAACCGATCAACCGGGGTCTCAACTCCGAGGGCATCGCCGACGCCGACGCCGAGGTCGGCCACTGCGTACACCACGTCACCATGCACCCGTCGCGTCCCGACGTGCTGTACATGCAGAAGCATTGGGACATCATGCGCAGCAACGACGCGGGTGACTCATGGTTTGAGGTGAGCGGTGATCTGCCCACCGACTTTGGCTTCGTGATCGACGTACACGCCCACGAACCCGAGACCATCTACGTCGTGCCAATCACGAGCGACTCCGTGCACTTCCCCCTCGATGGTCGACTGCGCGTCTACCGCAGTCGTACCGGTGGCAATGAGTGGGAGCCACTGACCGCGGGACTGCCCCAGCGCGACTGTTACGTGAACGTCCTGCGCGACGCGATGGCCGTGGACACCCTCGAGGACTGCGGCATCTACTTCGGCACCACCGGCGGTCAGGTCTACGCCTCCGCGAACGGCGGGGACACGTGGGACGCGATCGTGCACGACCTGCCCGCGGTGCTGTCAGTCGAAGTACAGACGCTGGCATGATCCGTGTCGTCCTGCCAGCCCACCTGAAAACCCTCACCCACGTCTCCGGTGAGGTTGAGCTCGAGGTGACCGGTCCCGTCTGCCAACGGACGGTGCTCGACGCGCTCGAAGCCCGCTACCCCGTCTTGGTGGGCACGATCCGCGACCCCGCCACCCAGCGGCGTCGACCCTTCATCCGCTTCTTCGCGTGCGAGCAGGACCTCTCACACGCCACGCCGGACGAGCCGTTGCCCCGTGACGTCGAGACCGGCCGTGAGGTCTTCTTCGTCATCGGCGCCATGGCGGGTGGCTGAGTTCGCCGCCTGCGTCACGCACCACCGTCCAATCGTGAAGCCTCGTTAGTCTGTGGCGATGACCAAGTATCGAGTGGGCCAAGCCGCGGAGCTCTTGGGGGTGAGTGCCGATACCCTGCGCCGCTGGGCGAGCGCTGGGCGCATCCCCGTCACGACCGCGTCGGACGGGCGCCGCTACTTCGAAGGCGCGGACCTGGCCCGGCTCGCCGTGGCGATCGGTGGCGAGTCAGCGACCGATCAGCCCCGCGCCCAGTCGGCGCGAAACCGGTTCGTGGGCATCGTCACGCGCGTCGTGCGGGACCAGGTCGTCGCCCAAGTCGACATCCAGGCCGGCCCACACCGCTTCGTGTCACTGATCACCCGTGAAGCTGCCGACGAATTGGGTCTCGAGCCCGGTGTGGTCGTCGACGCCGTCGTCAAGGCCACCAACGTCGGGGTCGAGATCCCTTCGACCTACTGACCTCGATCAGGGTCGACGAGCGACATCGAGGTCGCCGCGCGGCCACAACGAGACGTCCTCGGCGCGCACGACGAGCCCACAGACGTCCCCGACCGACCACTCCAACCAGTCCGCGCTGCGCACGAGGATCTCGAACCCGCCCGCGACCTCCACGACGAAGTCACTCGCCACGCCGACGTAGGCGATGTCTCGGATGGTGCCAGGGAGCGTCGCCACTGCGTTCGCGTCACCCAGTGCGGTCAGCGTCACCCGCTCGGGGCGAACGCTCCAGGACACCGCATCACCCATTGCGAGTCCGTCGACCGGCACGTCGATGGTGACCGTTCCGCACTCGATCCCCGACGCGACGACCCGACCGGTCAACAGGTTCGTTATACCGAGCAGTCGAGCCACCGCCGGTGACGCAGGGTGCGTGAAGACCTCGCGACTGGCGCCGAACTGCAGCGCCGCCCCGGCACTCACCACCAGCACGTCCTCAGAGAGGAACCCCGCCTCTTCGGGGTCGTGGGTCACAAGCACCGTCGAAAGGCCCGTCTCACGCTGGAGCTCGCGCACGAGACGACGAAGTTCGTGTCGTACCGGTACATCGAGGGCCGAGAACGGTTCATCCAAGAGAAGGACCACTGGTTCGGAGCACAGCACTTGGGCCAGGGCGACGCGTTGGCGTTGGCCACCCGACAGCTGGTCCGGTCGGGCAAACTCCAGTCCGTCGAGGCCCAGTCGATGAAGCCAGTACCGTGCGATATCGGCCTGTGCGCCGCGGGCGAAGTTCAACTGCTGCCAGACGGTGAGGTGGGGAAAGAGCGAGAATCCTTGGGCGACGTAGCCGACCCGACGCCGCACGACAGGTTGCTCCCCGATGGATTCGTCGCCACACCAGAGTTGCGCCGCGTGGGGCCCAGCAAGCCCGGCCAAACTGCGCAGCAGCGCTGATTTGCCCGCCCCGGATGGTCCGAGGACCGCCAGGTGATGCACCGGGCGTTCGCAGCGCAGACGCAGGTGGAACGACCCCAGTTGATGATCGACCTTGAAGCGGATCGGCCCGGACCTGACCACCGCGGGCGCGCGAACGTCGCCTTCGGGAATTTGTCGCGCCCGTGGCCAGTGGAACCGACTGAGTGCGGCGACCACCAACGCCACCACGAGCGCTAGTGCCGTGGGCGCGAGTGTCGGCGACAGGCCCGCGCCGCTGAACTGGTTATAGGTGTAGATCGGCAACGAGGTGGGGTTATAGGCCAGCACAATCACGGCTCCGTACTCACCGAAGGCCCGCAGCCACGCGAGCACCATGCCCGCTCGGATGCCCGGTGCGGCGACCGGCACCGCCACGCGCAGGAACCGTGAGAGTTCACCGTGACCCAGCGTCTCGGCGACGTCGAGCAGGTTCGGGTCGAGCGACTCGAATGCGGCGCGTGCGGCGACGACGAGAAAGGGCGCTGACACGAAGGTCATGGCGATTACCAGGCCAGTGGACGAATTGGTGAGCTGGCGATGGAACAGACGCCCGAGGAACGTGTAGGGACCGACCAGGTAGATGAGCACGATCCCGCTCATGAGCGGCGGTAACGCGAGGGGAATCTGGACGACGATCCCGATGACGGCGGCCACCCGGCTCTTCGAGCGAGCGAGCACGAAGGCGAGTGGCACGCCGAAGACCGTGACGAGTACGAGCGAGATAGTCGCGCCGCTCAACGACGTCCACAGCGCCGGATAGAGCCCCGCCTGGTGGAAGCCCCGACGCGGCGAGGTAACGAGTCGAACCACGAAGGCGACAATTGGCGCCGCGAGGTACAGCACGACGAGTCCGGCGAGCCAGCGCAGTGGACCGGCGCTGCGCTGGGCACTCACGGTCTGGTCGTGGGCGGTGACGACACGACGTCCCCCACTCGTGTCGACCCCGGCGGGATGACACCGTTGCGCGACAGGATGGCACGTCCCCGTGGACCGAAAAGGAACGCGACGAACGCACGGGCGGCCCTCGAGTGCGGGGCCCGATTGACGATGGCCACCGTGAAGGTGGCCGCGAGGTGCGTGCCGACGAGTGCGACGGTATGCAAGTGGGCGGCGGTTGCCTCCACGGTGTAGAAGAAGCCGGCGTCGAGCTGGCCGGCGTCGAGTTCACCGACGAGGGACGCCTCGGTGAAGACGTCGCTCGTCGAGGTCGCCAGTGCAGCCAGACGGGGGCGGTGGTAGCGACGTGCGGCCTCGCGCAACGCCGTCACCGCGAGGACGCCCTTGGGATCGACCGCCGGATCGGTCCGCCCGAGCAGGAAGCCCGGGCGTGCCACGACGTCGTACCAGGGCGAGGAGCGCAACGCCGCCGCGAAGCTCGAGTCCGGGTTGTAGCCGAGCACGAGGGGCGACTGACCGAGTACCCGGTACGACGAGACCCAGTCGCCGTTCGCGGGCCCTTCGAGGACGCGATTGACACTCGGCGATGCACTGACGAAGACGTCGGCGACCTCGGTGCCACCCTTGATCTCGGTGGCGAGTGCGGTCGACCCGTTGGCGATCCCAACGACGTTGTCACCGGTCGCACGGTGGAACGCCGGCCCGATCTGGTTCTCCATGAGATTGAGCAGCGATCCCGCGTACAACACGTCCACCGAGCGAGCCGTCGCTCCCGACGCACGCGAGGCGCTGACCAGATTGCCTGTGGCGAGCAGTAACGCGCTAAGGACCCCGAGCACGAGTATCCGGCGTCCACCGAGTCGCGAAACGGTCCCCACGTTGCTCATGACCCCCCTCGACCACACGGCGGCGCGATACATCGAGTTCCGTTGTGCGTCGATACTAGGTCGTTAACATTGCGTTTGCACCTAATTCCTGGACTTTTGACCGTACGTGCGGTTTCGTCACGAGTTCGGTGTTGCCGTGGTGGCGTCGCGGCGCGACGCCACGAAAACTAGGGTTTCACCGTGACGATGGACGGCGCGAGCGAGTGGGTGGCGGTCTCGGCCCAGCCGTTGGCGCCCGACGAGCTGGTGGCGTGGGCCACCCGTCGCGACTGCGGTGCGGTCGTTACGTTCTGTGGCACCGCCCGCACCACGTCGACCTTCGAGCACGAGATCATCGAACTCGACTACGAGACTGACGTCGACCTCGCCGAATCACGGATACGCGCCGTGACGGCGCGCGCGCGTGAACGCTGGCCCGAGGTTCGCGCCATCGCCGTCCATCACCGAATCGGTACGGTCCTCGTGCGTGAACCCGCGGTCGTAGTCGCGGTCTCATCGCCTCATCGACGCGAAGCCTTCGAGGCCGCCCAGTTCTGCATCGACGCCGTCAAGCACACGGTCCCCATGTGGAAACGCGAGGTCTGGCAAGGTGGATCGGCCTGGAGCGAGCAGACCGAGGACATCGTCGACGTGGGCGACCTCGCCCCGTGAGTCGGCTCTTGCTACTCGGACCGGCCCGCGAGGCGGCCGGGGTGCGCAGCGCCGAGATCGACGCCGCGACGGTGGACGAGGTGATCGCTCTGGCGACCCTTCGGTTCGGCAAGCCGTTCGCCGAAATCGTCGCAATCAGTCGAGTCTGGGTCAACGGTGTGGAGGCCTCACCAGGTCAAGACGTTGGACCCATCGACGAGATCGCCGTCGTCCCGCCGATCTCTGGCGGATGAGGGTCACTCGTGCCCACTAGAAGTCGCAACGCATGAGAAAGCAACGGCGCTACGGCTTCGAGACACTCGAGCGCGGCCCGGGGAGAGCCCGGCGTATTGAGGATCAGACTTTCACCAAGGATACCGCAGCGACCTCTCGAGAGGGCACCGAAGGGGCTGGTGGCGCGCATCACTTCCGCGAAGCCGGGAGCCTCACGTTCGATCACCGACGCGGTGGCCTCGGGGGTGAGGTCTCGGGGCGCGAACCCGGTCCCACCGGTCGTCACGATGAGCCCAGCGAACCCCACGGCAAGTTCGCGCAGTGCCGACGCCACCACCTCGACGCCGTCGGACACGAGCCGTTGTTCGACGATCTCGTAATCTGCTTCGATGAGTCGGCCCACCACGGCCGGGCCCGCGCCATCGACACGCTCCCCCGCGCTCGCCGAGTCCGAGACGGTCAAGACCTTCGCGCGCAACGTCACGTCTCGAGCGTAGACGCGGGTTGGCGAGATGCCCGGCAGGAGTGCGGTTTACTTGGAGTTGCCATGACGCTAGACACCCCGACTGTTATCCGACGGACCTGGCCATGACCGAGCACGAGCCCACTCACGGTGCTGCCCGCGCTCGAATCACCATGCGCCCAGAGACCGCGCGCGCCGTGGCGAGCCACGGCATCAAGAAGGGCGACGTCCTCGGGGCCGCCCGTTTCGCCGGGTTGCAGGCCGCGAAGGACGCCTCGAGCTACCTGCCATTGCTCGACCCCGAGCCGGTGAGCCACGTCGTCGTCGAGTTCATCGTCAGCGAGGATCACATCGAGGTGACCACGAGCGTTAGGAGCGCGAGCGAGGCATCGGCACGCATGCGCGCACTGAGCGCCGTCACGGCGGCGACGCTGACCATCTACGACATGTGCAAGTCGGCGGACCGAACGATGCGCATCGGCCCCGTCGTAGTCCTGCCTCCCGATGCATGAAGTCGCACCCGATTGAGTCGAGGGCGCTGTTTCGCCCCGCCACCGCACCGCTGTGCCGACCGTCCGCACCCATGCTTCAGACCGAGGCGATACTGGGCGTGGGGCGCAAGGACGAGACCGAGGAGGTCATATGGCACACAGGCACCGCGGTTCAGCCAACGCGTGGAGCGGTCCCGGTGGCGCAGGCGGCGGGTGGCTTCTCGGCTTCATTGGTGCGCTCGTGTATTACTTGCACACCCACTCGGGGAGTCTCTGGCTGGTCATCGTCGCCGTCGCCAAGGCGTTCGTCTGGCCCGCATTCCTCGTCTTCAAACTTCTTGGACTCCATTGACCGTCGCCGGCACCGCTACCGACGACGGTAACTAGCCCGAACTGGTTTTTACGGCGACGGTTCTTGGCAACAACACGCCACCGTCGTCCCCCACGACGTCGCACGGGACATCGTTGACAATTGCTGCTCGTAATACTTAGTATCACTGGTACATATCGGACGCCACCCACGCGAACAGGGATTTGGCTCGCGTGGGCGACCAGTGTGGGAGGTTCCGTGACCACCAACGACGTCACGCCTAGTGCACTCGCTGACCGACTTCGCATGTCGATGATCCGCCTCGCTCGCCAGTCCCGGCGACGCGACACCGCTGAGTTGACGATCACGCAGCTCTCCGCCCTCGCGACCGTGGTACGTGATGGCCCGCTCGGAATCGGTCAGCTCGCAGACATCGAGGTCCTGCCATCCCCGGCGGCGACCCGTCTCGCCGACAAGCTCGAAGAGGCGGGTCTCATCGAACGCCGGAGTAATCCCGCCGATCGACGTGGCGTGCTGGTCGCGGCCACCGACATCGGTCAACAGCTCTACGCGAGCCGCCAGGAGTCGGGCAACGCCTGGCTCAGCCGACGAATCGGTGTGCTCAGTGACACCGATCGACGAACCCTCGAACGTGCGATCACCGTCCTCGAACGACTGAGTGTCGACGAACCCGAGGGTGACCAGACCGCCGGAGAATCACGCCAGATAGAGGAGGTTCAATCGTGAGCGACTCGACATCCACCCACGCGCCGGTCGTCGGGCCCAACTACAAGTGGCTCGTCTTATCCAACACAACGATCGGCGTGCTCCTGGCGACGCTCAACGCCTCGAGCCTCATGATCGCGCTACCCGTGATCTTCCGAGGTATCCACCTCGACCCGCTGTTGCCGTCGAACTTCCCGTACCTGCTCTGGATCATGATGGGCTACATGCTCGTGATGGCCGCCGTCGTGGTGACCGTCGGGCGCATCGGCGACATTTTCGGCCGGGTCAGGATGTACAACCTCGGCTTCGCGTGGTTCACGCTGGGCGCGATCCTGCTGTCGCTCGTGTGGAGTTCCGGCTCCACGGCCGCGTTGGAGATCATCATCCTGCGGATGTTCCAGGCCATCGGCGCGGCGATGCTCATGGCGAACTCGGCCGCCATCCTCACCGACGCCTTCCCGGCCAAGCAACTGGGCTTGGCCCTCGGCACGAACATGATCGCGGCGATCCTGGGGTCGTTCCTCGGCATCCTCGTCGGCGGCCTGCTCTCGCAGGTGGGTTGGCGTTGGGTCTTCCTCGCCAACGTGCCCATCGGGCTCTTCGGCACCGTGTGGGCGTACCTCAAACTGAAGGACATCGGCATCCACATCAAGGCCAAGATCGACTGGCTCGGCAACATCTCCTTCGCCGCCGGACTCGCCATGCTGCTCACCGGGGTCACCTACGGCATCAAGCCGTACGGCCACTCGCTCACCGGCTGGGGGAACCCTTTCGTGCTAGAGATGGTCTTCGCGGGACTCGCGTTGCTCGTCGTGTTCGCGTTCATCGAGACTAGGGTGCCCGACCCCATGTTCCGCATGTCGCTCTTTCGGATCCGCTCCTTCGCCGCCGGCAACGCGGCGCAGTTCCTTGCTGCGGTTGGACGGGGCGGCTTCCAGTTCATGCTGATGATCTGGTTCCAGGGGATCTGGCTACCCCAGCACGGGTACGGTTTCACCGTCACCCCCCTGTGGGCCGGAATCTACATGATCCCCTTCATGCTCGGCTTCGTGGTCACCGGCCCGGTGTCGGGGATCCTCTCGGACCGCTACGGCGCCCGGCCCTTCGCCACGGGCGGGATGTTGCTCTCTGCGGCGATGTTCGCGCTCATCATCGCCTTCCCCGCTAACTTCAGCTACTGGCCCTTCGCCGTTGTGATGTTGTTGCTCGGCATCTCCAACGGGTTGTTCGCGTCACCGAACGCTGCGGCCATCATGAACTCGGTCCCCGCCCGCCACCGTGGCGCGGCCTCGGGAATGCGGGTGACGTTCGCCAACGCGGGACTCCCGCTATCGATGGGGCTCTTCTTCACGCTGCTCGTCTTCGGTCTGAACGCCAGCGTGCCGCACGCCATGGCCACCGGTCTGGTGGCGCACGGCGTGCCAGTCGCCGCGGCATCGAAACTCGCGCACGTAGCTCCACTCGGCTACCTCTTCGCAGCATTCTTGGGATTGAACCCGCTGAAGAGCCTGTTGGGACCACAAGTTCTGTCCCATTTGGCGCCCAACCAGGCGGCCCTGATCACGGGACGATCGTTCTTCCCCCAACTCATCGGACCCGCGTTCAAGCACTCGCTCACCGAAATCTTGCTCTTCGCCGTTGTGATGAGCCTGATCGCGGCGGTCGCCTCGGCGCTGCGCGGCAAGCAGTTCATCCATGAGGATGATGAGTCCCGCGCCCAGAAAGCCCGCCTCGCCGCGATCAGCCTCGGACAACCAGTTGACGATGTCGCGACGATTGACGGTGTGCTGGGTGGGTCTGACGGCGCCAGGCCTCACCAGAGTGAGCCCATTCATTCGACCCGCCACGGTCTCGCGACGCCGGCGAGCGAGCCGCCCCAGTCATGAGGACAGCACGCGACGGATTGGCAAGGAGGTGTCGATGACCATCAACAGCATCGTCGTCGGCGTCGACGGGTCCCAGACCGCTTATCGAGCCTTCGCGATGGCGATCGACCTAGCCGCGCGCGAGCACGGGTGCGTGCACGCGTGTTGCGTCGCTCACGTGCCCGCCCTGGCCGCCGCGGGCTCCTTCGTCACGCCCACACCACCGCTTGACGACCGACTCGATGACGAGCTCTCGAATTTCGTGAGCGAGGCGTTGAGTCGCGCGCACGTGAGTGGCGACTTCGCGTGGCGTGTCGGTGAGATCGCCATCGAGCTCGAGTCACTGGCGGAGGACCACGCGGCGGATCTCATCGTCGTTGGCCGCTCGGCCCATCTGCACCTGCGCGTCGGCGGCGTTCCGCGCCACTTGCTCGCCCGGGGTCACTACCCGGTCCTCGTCGTGCCGTAACAGTTCGATTGGCCCACCGCGGTGGCGCTGCCTAGCCCGACGGTGCGTCGGTTGCTCAGTCACTCGGTCACTCGGTCGAGTTGTGCCGTCGGTGCTGGCGGGTCGAGCCAGTCACGGCACGCACGTTCGAGTCCCCAGCGGATCGTCCCAGCACCCACGGTCCCTCACGTGACGAAGGATTTGCGAGATTGCTCAGTACCCTGGGGCCTTCGTTACGGGAGTCAGGGTGCCTCTGGCAGTACTCGGGGAGATCGAGTCTTCGGTGGAGGCACTCCAACGAACGATTACGCGCTGTTGAGAGTCACGCGTGCGTAGTCGAGCCCCGTGTGAGCCGGTGGCGCGAGGCTGAGAGTGCAGCGGCGAGAACCATGAATCCCATCGAGGCGTAGAAGGCGGCGTGCAGTCCCGTCGTGAAAGCGATGGCGGCGTGACCCCTCAGGTTCGTTGTTCCGACGAAGATCGCGAAGGCGAGGTGCTTGGAGATCGACCGGGAAGCGACCAGGATCGAGACCGCGAAGGAGAAGACCATTCCGATGTTCGCGAACGTGCGCAACACGCCCGAGGCGATCCCAAAGACCTGCGGCGGCGACGCTTTCATCACCGCCGCCGAGTTCGCTGGGAAGAAGGAGCTCGAGCCGATCCCGTTGATCACGCTCGCGAGCACCACCAACCACAGTCCGCTTGCGATCTCGAGGTGGGCGTACAGAGCGAGTGCCACCACCTGCAGTCCGAGTCCAGTGGTCGCTGGCAGCACCGGCCCGAACCGGTCTGCCATGCGACCCGCCAGCGGACCGACGGCGGAACCGACGACGTAGCCGGGTACGAGAAGCAGCGACGCGTGCAGCGGGGAGAGCCCTCTCGACCCCTGTAAGTACATGATGACGAGAAAGAGCGTCGCAAAGTTGGCGAGGCCTTGGAACAGCGAGGCCAGCAGCGACGGCATCATCGTCGGAATCTTGAGCAACGCGAGGTCGAGCATCGGTTCGCGCTGACGCGACTCGACGAAGACGAAGACGACTAAGAACACGAGTCCGCCAACCAGGTAGGCGACGAGCGAGGCGTCGATCGAGGTGGTGGCCAGTTTGGTCATCGCCCAGAGGACGCCGAAGAGTCCGAGACCGAGCGTGACCATACCGATGACGTCAAATCGTCGAGAGGAACGCTCCCCTCGCTCGTGGAGCACCCGGATGGCAAGGAGGAGCGCCACCCCACCGATGGGCACGTTGATCCAGAAGATCCAACGCCACGACATGTAGTTGACGATCAATCCCCCGACCACGATGCCGAGGACCGCGCCAAGACTCCAACCGACGGCGTTGTAGCCGTAGGCCCGTCCGCGCCGCTCGGGCGGGAACAGATCGGCGATGACCGCACCGCTGTTGGCCGTGATGAAGGCGCCGCCTATGCCCTGGAGGAGTCGGAACCCGATGATGGCACCCTCGTTCCACGAGAGCGCGCAGGCGAGCGAACCAAGGATGAAGATGGCAAAGCCCGCCTCGTACATCCGCACTCGTCCGAACATGTCGCCGAGGCGTCCAACCTGGGTCGCGAGCAGCGTGATGATCAGCAGGTAGCCCATGACCACCCAGATGACCGAGGACAACCCGATCTTGAGTCCCTTCTCGATCTCGGGCAAGGCGAGCACCACGATCGTCGTGTCGACTGCGGTGATGAGCACACCCGTCATAACAACGACCATCGCGAGTCCGATGTGAGTCGCCCCGGTACCGGTTCGAACCGGCGGCGGCGTAGCGGTCGATGTCACGACTACCTCTTCCCCTCCACGACCGCGTACGGCGAACTCGTGAGGTCCGTGCCCGCACCGGTGAACAGCTCGACACCGAAGACCGTGCGCCTTCGGGCGGTCACTACCAACGTCCCGAGCGCATGCGAACCCTCGTGCAGTCGGCTCGGTGGCGCTGTCCGGGGGCCGCTCGCACCGGTAACCAGCGCTGACGAACTGGTGATACTTGTGATCCTCAACGTCTCCCCCTTGGTACGTCGAGTCGGTCTGCGAGCATCGCGAGGACCGCTGCTGACTCGGAGAGCCGTCGCACGTCGGCCGCGGTGAGCTGGTCGATCGCGGATGCGACGCTCACGACCCGCCGGTCACGCCACGCATCGACCTTGCGGGCAATGTCACCAGCCAATGTCAGTCGAGCCACACGCCGGTCACGGCCGTCAACGCGGCGCGTCACGATCCCGGCTTCGACCATCTGGCGCACCAACGTGCTCACCGTGTTCGGGGCGAGCGCGAGTTCCGTAGCGACTTCGGCGACCGAGACACCGGGGTGCCGACGCAAGAATCGGACAAACTCCAGTTGTGCGCTGCTCAACGAGGACAGCTCGACCGGTCGTCTACCGTGACGGCGATTGGCTCGACGGATCCGCGCCATCGCCTCGAGCAACTGGTCTGCCAGGTCGGCGGACTCGAGCGACCCGCGTGGTGTACCGCGAGTGGTCTGGCCAGCCATCATTTCGCCACGGCTCGAGAGCGCGGCGGGCACGGACACCAACTCGCCCGGCCACCGACCTTACGGTCGAACGATGGTCCAGTCTTCCGTGACTTGCGCCCAGACACTGACGTATGTTAACTCTGTCACAGAGGTAAGTGCCAGCAATCGCGACGAGGGAGGATCGATGGCGAAGACGGTGCACGTGCGTACAGCGGACGACGAGATGGGCATCTATGACGCCGAGCCCGACGGGGCTGCGCTCGGGGCGGTCGTCGTGGTCCAAGAGGCGTTCGGAGTGAACGGCCACATTGAAGATGTGACGAGACGATTCGCGGCCGCGGGCTACCGAGCCGTTGCGCCTCACCTGTTTCACCGCACCGGCGACCCAGTGTTCGACTATGGGAACTTCCAGAACGTCATGCCCCACATGCAGGCGCTCAGTGAGGCCGGCTTGACAGCCGACCTCGGCGCCACCTTCGACTACCTGGCGGCGGCGGGTTTCGAGTTACCGCGTGTCGGCGTGGTGGGGTTCTGCATGGGGGGGTAGTGTCGCGTTTCTCGCCGCGCGCCAACCGATCGGTGCGGCGGTGAGCTTCTACGGCGGAGGCGTCGTCGAGGGACGATTCGGTATGCCGTCTTTGCAGGACCTCGCGCCCCGTCTGCGTGCGCCCTGGCTCGGGCTCTACGGTGACCTCGATCAGAGCATCCCCGTTGAGCACGTGGAACTCCTTCGTGAGGCGACGGCCAAGGCGTCCATGCCCACCGAGATCGTGCGATACCCCGACGCGGGCCACGGATTCCACTGCGACGCGCGCGACTCGTACCACGAGTCATCAGCGACCGATGCGTGGCGGCGGACCCTTGAGTGGTTCGGCCGGCACCTGACCACGTCGTGAACTGAGTCGGCCATTGATCACCACGTGGGTCGCGCACAGGTTGCCGACCGCGCGGGCGGCGGTCGGCACGTCGCGACGTGTCCTTTGAGCGGGCATGACTATCGGCGTGACACACGGGTCGTAGGGTGTCGCCATGGCCAATGCGTCAGGGTTATCCCGCAGTAGCGAGTTCGAACGAATCATGAGTGCCGCGCGCACGCCAGGGTGGAGTTTCGGTCTCGATCGGCGCGGCCAGATCATGGCCACGCGCGACTCGGGTCGGATAGGTCTGCCGTGGGTGATCGGGGCAACGAAGAGTGGACGGGGCTTACGAGTCGAGTTGTTCCAACCCGGCGATGACACGGAGGCCGGTGGGGTCGTCGTCGGGAATCTGTCGGGCAATGCACGCGAGATGGGCCGCCAGTTGCGCGAAATCCTCGGCGATCTGACGTTCACCGACGATGGAGACGACATCGAGCGAGGCTGACCGGCGACTCCATAAACCCGACGCCCGTCGGGTTAGCTGTCCCAGCCACGCAAGAGTCAAGACCAGGCGCGTGGCGAAACACCGAAAACGGGCCCGTAAGTAGCACCACGAGCGTCCGGGCGCCGGTCAATCATCGGGCTTGTCGCACGACCAATTCATTCCGAGTCACCCTGACGTCTCCTTCACACGGTGAAACACCAATCATCGGGCGCGGTGCAGCAGAAGTTGGCGTGTGCGATTGTCCTGCTCGCCCGCGAAGAGCGAGTCGAGGGCGGACGTGAAGAGCGCCTCCTGCGGCGCGGCCAGATGGAAGAGGGTCAAACACGAGCGCAATTTGATCGCGTCGGGTCCGAGCACGGCGTCAGCTCCACGTGAGGCGTGCTCGACAATGGCCGTTACGGCCGCGCGCAGGCGCGACCCGAGGAGCGGATCCGCCAGATACGTCTTCGCCTCTACAAGATCGGCGATGCCGTAGAAGTCGGAGTTCGCGCTCGCCCCCAAGCCCCGCAATTGCGGCAGAATCCACCAGATCCAGTGACCCACCTTGTGACCCCTGTGCAGTTCTGCGAGGGCCTCATCATATGTATCGGCTTGCGCGTCGAGGAAACGCTGCAGGTCGGTGCTCGTAGTCACGACGCACGCCGGGATCGAATCACTTGGTCCCATAGGTATTGCGTGCGAGTCGACTCCAC
>JAKBGV010000059.1 GCA_021837305.1 Actinomycetes bacterium | reverse complement strand
GCCGTGCTCGGACTGGGCAACATCGGCCCCGAAGCGGCCCTGCCCGTGATGGAGGGAAAGGCTCTCCTCTTTAAGCGCTTCGCCGACATCGACGCGTGGCCGGTCTGCCTCGACACCCAGGACGTCGACGAGATCGTACGCATCGTGCAGTGCATCGCCCCGGTCTACGGCGGCATCAACCTCGAAGACATCGCGGCGCCGCGGTGCTTTGAGATCGAACGTCGACTGCGCGACCTGCTCGACATTCCTGTCTTCCACGACGACCAGCACGGTACCGCGGTGGTCGTCTACGCCGCGCTGCGCAACGCCCTGCGCGTCGTCGGCAAGGAAATGAAGGACATCCGGGTCGTTATGCTCGGCGTCGGTGCCGCCGGCGTGGCGATCTCGAAGCTCTTGATGGCCGAGGGTGTCGGTGACATCATCGGGGTGAACCGCCACGGGATCTTGGACGAGAACGACCCGAACCTCGATGAGGATCGTCGTTGGCTCGCCACGCACACCAACGTCGAGAAGCGCCGCGGCGACCTGACCGAGGCGATGCGGGGCGCCGACGTCTTCGTCGGCGTGTCCGGGCCAAACCTGGTCACCGAAGCGCAGCTGACCGTGATGGCACCGAAGTCAATCGTCTTCGCGCTGGCTAACCCCGACCCCGAAATCGATCCCCAGATCGCTCGTCGCCACGCCGCCATCGTGGCGACGGGTCGAAGCGACGAGCCCAACCAGATCAACAACGTGCTCGCCTTCCCCGGGATCTTCCGCGGCCTGCTCGACGCGGGCGCCACCAAGATCACCGAAGAGGTCGAGATTGCGGCCGGGCGTGCGATTGCGGACGCTGTGAGCTCCGATGACCTCTCGGCCAACTACATCGTGCCAACCGTGTTCAACGCCAGTGTCGCCAAGGCCGTCGCCGACGCGGTCGGCAAGGTGGCGCGCGCTCACGCCGACGAGTAATCCGTCACGTCCACCGAACCGGACCGCGAGCGGCGCACGCTCGCAGAAATCGTCGTTCTCGACTGGTCAGGTGGACGGGCTGAAGTCGACGTCGCTCGACTGGGCGATCCCGGCGGTCCGACCGGGGGCGGACTGCAGTCGCCAATACAGATTCGTGTGTGCGATGACCGCTTCGGGCGGCGGCGCGCCCCACTGCGTGATGTCAGACGTGGTGTGCGCATCGCTCACGAGCAACGCGTCATAGCCTCGCGTGAACGCACCGTGCAGCGTGCATCGAATGCACGCGTCAGTCTGGGCGCCGACGACGACGAGTCGTCCGACACCGAGCCCCGAGAGGACTTCCTCGAGTGTGGTGTCCTCGAACGCGTCACCGTAGTTCTTGTCCACGAGCACCTCGGCGTCGTCGCGATGCAATTCGGGGACCAACTGCCACGCCTCACTCCCTCGTACGAGGTCTTCATCGTTGTGCTGCACCCAGACGACCGGGACCTGTTCAGAACGGGCTTTCTCCACGACGCGGCCGATGTTGCCAACGACGGCGTCGCGTTCGTAGGCGTCCTGGACGACATCGTTCTGCACGTCGATGACGAGCAGCGCGGTGTTCGGGCGATTCGCGAGTGTAGACATGACGGCCTCCGATCCTCTGACGCACCCGTGACCGTAGCGGGCACGTCGCGAGAAGGTCTCGCCTAGCCTGATTGTTTGGCCACCAAGCCCTCGGACCCATCGGTGTCGCCGACGTTGTGCACGATCGCGGCGCTCATCTACCGGATATACCCCTTTTGATGAGGTATCTTGCCCGTTAGCACTCTCGTACTGTGAGTGCTAAAATAGATGCGTCGAAGTGATTCGACATGGCAAGAGCAGAGCGATCAAACAGGAGGTTTTCTTATGGCTCTTGTTCGAACTGACGCATTCAGGGACATTGACCGGTTCCTCCAGCAATTCTGGGCGAGCCCCGACGTCGCTCGGACTCATTCGGTTCCGATGGACGCGTACCGCAACGGTGACTCGTTCTTGATCTTCGTCGACATGCCGGGTGTTGACCCGAAGGAGATCTCACTCACCGTCGAGAACAACGTCCTCACCGTCAAGGCCGAGCGCACCGCACCGAAGTCGGCCGAGGGCGTGGAGCGCCTGATGTCCGAGCGTCCCTACGGCACCTTCACCCGCCAGATCTTCCTCGGGACGAGTTTGGACTCCGAGAAGATCGACGCCGACTACGAGTCCGGCGTGCTCACGATCGCGATTCCGATCGCTGAACACGCGAAGCCACGCCGGGTCGAGGTCTCGTCTAAGGGCGACCGCAAGGTGATTTCGGCCTAAGTCTCCGGGCCCGGCGTCAAAACAACGCCGGGCCCGCTTTCAACCAGGTTCAGACTCGAACGCTCGGCCTTCGGCCGAGCGTTCGTCTCTCTGGCAATCAGTCACGGCGAGGAGCCCGACAGTCGACCTTCCCACCGCGATGGCGAGCCAGTACGCGACCAGCCAATGGAACAGCACCGCCGCCACCGTCGGCACGGTGGGCACGCCGTAGGCGACGAGCGGGTCCGCTACGTGCACGACCTCCTCGGCAAGCAACGCCACGTCGTTGCCTCCGCCGAACCCCTCGGCGCCGGCAATCACCGGGTCCGTCTACGACTTCGTGAAAGACGAGGGGCTCGGCGGCTCCGGCACGATCACGGTCAATGGGGCCGTCGTGGCCACGGGCGTCATCCCCCGCTTCACGCCATCGGGGTTCAACGGCGTCGGGGCCGGCCTCACCTGCGGATACGAGCTTGGACCGGCGGTTGGCCCCGACTACGCGGCGCCGTACCCCTTCACGGGGACCATCGTGCGTGCCGAGGCCGAGGTGCGGGGACCCGTGGTGCGCGACCCACTCGGCGAGCTCGAGGCGATCCTGTCAGAACAGTGACCGACGGCGTCGGGGCCGGGGGCGATAAGGTCGCCGCGTGGCTTCCGCTGACGAATCGTTCGACCTCGCCCTGGCCGCGTCGACGTTGCGTGCGAATGGCTCCGACGTCCAGGCGCTGCTCGCCGCGCTCGTCGTTGGTCTGGCCGACGCTCTCGGCAATCGCATCGAGACGACCCTCGCCGGTGGGCGCTTCCGCAAGTCCCACGACATCGCGTCGGTTCGGATCATGATCGGTGACGAACACTTCGAGGCGACGGTGGACGGCGCCCAACTTCGGTGCTCGGTGTCCCACCTCTCGGGTGGCATCCGCATACGCAGTGAATCCCTCGACACCGACGCGTGGATCACTCGGCTAGTGACATCCCTGGCCAGTGAAGCCGCCCGAAGTGACGCGGCCCGCCGGGCCCTCGAACACCTCGTTATCGGAGGAAACCAATGAGTGAACACGTCAATGACCTCCCCGAGGCCACCGAGCATCGCCTCGAAGAGCTCGAGCACGGGCTCTTCACCTCCGACCTGTCGGTGAACGAGTTCCTCCTCGTGAAGGAAGCGGGCTTCCACCCAGTCGGGCTCGTCATGGGCTCGTCGATCTATCACACCGGGATCCAGACCCGGAAGTGGAGCCAGAGCCAGGAGTTGACCAAGCTCACCGAGGCGATGTACAACGCTCGCGAGCTGGCGATGACCCGCATGGAGGAAGAAGCCGCCGAGCTGGGCGCCGACGGCGTGGTCGGGGTCCGTCTCGACGTGAACTACTACGAGTGGGGCAAGGACGCGGCCGAGTTCATCGCCGTGGGAACCGCGGTCAAAGCCGAGGACGGCGTCTCTCGGCGCAACAAGCTCGGCAAGCCCTTCACCTCAGACCTCTCGGGCCAGGACTTCTGGACGCTCTCGCAGACGGGCTACGCGCCCCAGGGGCTCGTCATGGGCACCTGTGTGTACCACATCGCCCATCGTGGCCTTGGCCAAACGCTGAGCTCGACGGGACAGAACGTCGAACTGCCCAACTTCACCCAAGCCCTGTACGAGGCCCGCGAGCTGGCGATGACCCGCATGCAGGACGAGTCGACGAGGCTCGGCGCGTCGGGCGTGGTCGGGGTCCGACTCGAGGAGAAGTCGCACCAGTGGGGCTCACACACCATCGAATTCCTGGCCTTGGGCACGGCGGTCACCAAGACCGCCGAGGCCGTCACGCTCACCAAACCGATGACCATCATCTCTCTCGACAACTGATGACCGCTCACCCCGAGTCCGCCGACGTCACGCCGAGTTCGTTCACCTCCGGTCTCACCGTCGCGGACTTCGCCGCGTGCCTCGCGATGGGTCTCGAGCCGGTGGGCCTGGTCCAGGGGTTCTGCGCCATGCAGTCGAGTAACTACGCGGTCGGCGCCATGCAGCGGGGTCTTTCGCCCTACCAAGGGCAGTCCGGTTACGTCGAGAACTACCAGTGCCCGCACGGGATGGTCGCCGGCGAGCACCGGATGTGGGGCCAGAACTACGAGCAGTCGTGGATCGAGCAGACGTGGAGCCAGGGGTTCGCGTCGGCCTACGCCCGCATGCTCGAAGAGGCGACCCATCTTGGGGCGGTCGGCGTCGTCGGCGTCGTCGACACCCAGAGCACGCTCGTCGGCGCGGGCGTTATCGAGTTCCACCTACGCGGAACGGCGGTTCGCCTGGCGGGATCAAGCGCCACGTCGTCGACCCCGTGGACGACGTACCTGGCTGGACAGCGACTGGTCAAGGTCTTTGAAGCCGGGTTCGCGCCGGTCTCGGTCGTGGCCTCCGTGGCCTCGGTCCGCGTGTGGGCCTACTGCATCACCGAGTATCTGATGGGCGGCAGCGGCGTCAGCGCGTGGTCGTCCAGCCCTTCATCCATGGAGATCGACCAGATCGTGCGTGCCCACACCCAGTCGCGGGCCATCGTACGCGCGACGGCGCAATCCCAACTGCACGGTGACAGGCTCCAGGGCGTCCAGCTGACGGTGGCCCAGCACGAACATGAACGCGGTGACTTGGAAGTCCAGGCCATGCTCCGCGGGAATCGGGTGCGACGCTTCCGCGACTACGAAGCGCTTCCGGCTCCACAACCGACGGTGCGACTGTCATGACCGGCCCGAACGAATCGACCAAGATCGACGTGGCCGCCCTCGTGCGCGAGGCGTTGTCCGCTCACGCTGGCAACACCACATCGGCCCCGACGACGTCTGATCTCTCCATCGACGAAGAGTTGAACCTCCACGCAATTGGTTGGGAGCCAGTCGAACTCGTGAGCGGGTACTCGGTCTTCTCCACTCCGCTCGGTCTGTGGAGCTGGGGGCAAGGAGAGATCGTCGCGGCCGGTGAGGCGCACGCGAGCGCTTTTCGAAACGCCGCGAGTCGCCTTTGCAACGAAGCGAGCACAGCGGGAGCGCACGGCGTCGTCGGCGTTCATATCGAACGGTCGATCTACTCCACGCACACCGAGGTATCGATGATCGGCACCGCGGTTCGCCCCATTGGCGCCGGGCGAGTCGAACCAACTCGAGTCTTCGCATCGGATCTGTCCGCGCGTGATTTCTCTCGACTCATCATCGCGGGCTGGGAGCCCCTGGGCCTCGCCGTCGGCGCGAGCTTCGTCTACGCTCCGCGACGATCGATGGGCGCCGTGTTCCAGCAACAGACCCAGAACGTCGAACTCACCAACTTCACCGAGGCGATCTACTCGGCGCGCGAATTGGCGATGGACCGGATGCAGCGATCCGCTGTCAACCTCCACGGCACTGGCGTCGTGGAGGTCAAGATCGTCGAAGGTCCGATGACCTTCGCGTCACACGCCGTCGGCTTCGCCGCGTGGGGAACCGTCGTACGGCTCGCGGGCGCAACCCATCGACTCCTGCACCCGTCCATGGTGGTCTCCCTCGACGACGCCGAGGTGCTGTTCGACGCCACGAACCTCGAGTAGCAATCGAGTCGTCGGCCTTCGCGCCGATCGGTGCGTGCTAACTCGGTCTCGCGTACATGAGACCAGCCCATCGTCACGAAGGTTAACGAGTCGGCCATCTCAAATGATGCCGTGCTCGCAGTTCATCCGCGCGGCGGCCGGCCGGAAGCGGCCCGCGTACCGACCGACAAATCGGGCGGGTCAAGCGCCCAATTGCGCGGCCCACTGCGCGGTCGTCACGACTGACGCCTGGCGAGGGAAGACCTTCTCGATCAAGACTCGATGGACCTCGTCGTCGGCGTCAGCGCAGGCGTCGTGCAGGATGGTCAACCGAAAGTCCAGATCAGCGGCTTGTCGTGTCGTCGACAACACGACCCCACTCGTGGCGATTCCGGTGAGGACCAAGGAGTCCACCGAGAGCGAACGAAGCACCACGTCGAGGTCGCTCCCGGCGAAGGCGCTGACGCGCCGTTTCGTGATGACCACGTCGCCTTCTCGAACGTCGAGAGCCGGGTGGATCTGCGTCGACGGGTTCGTTTCGCCGAGCGACTGCGCCAACGCGGCCACGGAGAACGACTTATTGTTCGAGCTGATCTCCGGGGTTCCATCACGAAACGCGACCCGGACAAACAGCACCGCTAGGCCGTGGTCTCGGGCGGCTGCGAGTGCCGCCCCAACGGTGTTTAAGAGTTCGGCGCCCCTGTCCCCCAGTCGCTCGACTATGCCGGCCTGCATATCCATCACCAGTAACGCTTCGCTCATCTCAACCTTTCACGACGTCGACCTTGTGCGACGCCCGTCTACGACCTACGAGCCGAGACTCTAACGGACGATGATTCGAAGGCGTCGATACCCGTTCGAACGCCACCGCAACCGCCGGTCATCGCCCCAGACCGCGTTGTGTACCAGTTCCATGATGTCGTCCATCGACGACAGTCCTCGCTACCGCCGCTTCGCGACGATCTCGGCGAGGCGAACGTTGATGAGACGTTCAACCAGCTCATCGGCGAGGGGGTCCTGCACCGTGAACCGTAGTGCGCTCTTGGAGTGTGAGTAACCGTCTAACTCATCGGCGAGCTGATCAAGAACCGATCCACTGAAGGGTAGGTAACTCATGTGGTTCTTGAACGATGCGAATCCCCCGACGATGCCTCCGCTGACACGAAAAGCCGGGACACGATACGAGATGCACTGCTCGGCCTCTGGCACGAGTCGCAGCATCGTCACACGGAGTCGTTCGAGGACTGACCGGTGGCCGGGGGGGAGCTTCTTCAGATAGCGGTCGATTTCGGCTTCACTCACGTTGGACCCTTCGTCTCTCTAGACACCGAGCAACTGGAACGCCATCGCTTGACGCTGCTCACTGTACTGGTGAATGACCGTGGCGAGGCGATGACGCCTGCCCCAGTGCACACACCGGCGTGTTCGCAATGGCACCCTCCGCAACGTACGGACTGTTCCAATGCCGTGCATGCGGGTGGCTACGAAACTTACGTTTTGACGCATCATCAAGAGCGATTGAGGGACATTGCCCTACGACATCGCCGCAACCTACTTCGACAAGGTGTCAATGCCATGCGATGGAGGACGGGTGTCAGAAATTGAACAACCAGCGATTTACCAAAGGTACCTGCCTGGATACGAACCGCACTGGATTCAGGTGAAGAAAGGCCGAGAGGACTTGGGCCACGTCCCGCTCCGAGGGCAGATCGTCAGCACGAGTGATGACGGCACGTTTGTCATCGAAGCGAACGGTAAGCAAGTTGCGTCTCTGGAGTCATCAGCCTGCCAGAATCTGCGACCTCGTCAGCCAATGTGCCCCCGACGCAGGTGAGCCGACCGAGTCTGGTAGTCACTAATCGCGTGGCTCGAGACAAGTTGGTGGGTAGGACAAGGATCCCGTTTGATCACGCCTCGGGCGATCATCACGTTGGTGCCCCCGGCAGGATTCGAACCTGCGCACACGGTTTAGGAAACCGATGCTCTATCCCCTGAGCTACGAGGGCGGGACTTCCGCGTGAAGCTCCGCGCATAAAACGACACTAAGCCTACGTCGCGCGCGCTCAGGGTCGTTACTGCGGGAGACGGCGT
>JAKBGV010000058.1 GCA_021837305.1 Actinomycetes bacterium | reverse complement strand
TCCGCCACAATCGGCACGGGCGAGCGAGGCACAATCTGCACGAGTCCCTCGGCGGCGGCGACCTCATTGCAGGTACAGCGCACGATGTCCGCTCCGGCGGCCGCGAGCGCGTAGATCTGGGCGAGCGTCCCTTCGACGTCGGCCGTCTTGGTCGTGGTCATGGATTGGACCGAGATCGGCGCGTCGCCACCCACTTTCACCGACCCAACGGCGATCTGACGGGTGGCGCGCCGCGGGGTGAGGGAACTAGCGGTTACGTCCATGGCACTATTCTGCCGTGCCGCGCGACGACCGAATCGATCACTGGAAGGGATTCACGATCGGGTGGACGATGTCCAAGTAGAGCGTCGCGGCGAACAAGACCAGTAACACCAGGGAGAACGCGTACACGACGGGTAAGAGGCGCTGGATGTCCGCGTGATAGGCCCGACCTCGGCGACTACGAATGCGCTCGTACGTGGCGACGAGCACGTAGCCACCGTCGAGGGGCAGCATCGGCACCATGTTCAAGAGCCCGACGAAGATGTTCACGACCATCAGGATCTCGAGTAACACCCCCACGCCGAGTTGGGTGCTCTGCACCGCGAGACGCACCACACCGACAATTGACTGCGGACGGTTCAGTTGGGCGGTCCGATTCGATGCCGCCACGGGATTGGTGACTTGGTGGAAGAGGCTGGCGAACTCACCCGGCGAGAACACGTGGACAATACCCTTGGCCGCGAGGCCGACGGTTGAGATGACCTTGGTGAACGACGCCGGCACGGCCCCCAACCACGACTCGTGCACGATCAGATCCTTCAATCCGACACCGAGATAGCCGACGGGCGTCGGCCCCGTTGCGACGCGCTGACCTCCCACACGCAGGTGTCGCCCGTCCTCGGGCACGGCGTAGAGCGTGTGCGTGGCACCGTTGCGCTCGACCACGATCCGCAGCCTCTGGCCCGTGTGGTCGTGGACCAGGTTCACAAGGCGGTTCACGTTGGTGATGGACACGCCGTCAACAGACAGGACCTGGTCTCCGACTCGCAGTCCCGCGATCTGCGCGGGGTTTCGCCGCTGACCGTCGAAGTGGGTGAAACTACCGATGCCGATATGGCTCGCCGACGGCAGGCCGACGAAGGTCAACGAGGCCCACGCGAGCAACAACGCCATCACGACGTGCATCAATGAGCCGGCCGACGCGAAGAGCACCTTGCGCGGATAGGACGCGGCGCGATAGGTCCGACCTTCGATGGCGGGATCCACGGTGTCGCTCCAGGTCATGCCCGGCACCTTCACGTACCCGCCGAGCGGCAGGAGCCGCACGCCGTAGCGGGTCTCGCCCACCGTGGTCGACCACACGACGGGACCGAATCCCACGAAGAAATCCGTCACGAGTAGTCCCGCGCGCTTAGCCGTGATGAAGTGACCAAACTCGTGGCCCATCACCATTACGACGATCGCCACGATGACGACGGGCAGCGCCCACCCCGCCCACATGTCCAAGAGCACCACGCCGACGGCGACGGCGGCGAGGAATCGGGCAATCGCCCACCGTTGAGGGGTCATCGGTCCCTCGCAATCAGGTCCGTCGCCCGTCGACGCGCCGCCGCGTCCTGGGCGACCAACGCCTCGACCGACTCGAGGTGCACGTCGTCGTACTGGTCCATCACCGCTGCCACAATCGGCACGATATCGGTCCAACCGATCGCGTCGTGCAAGAACGCAGCCACGGCCACCTCGTTGGCCGCCGACAGCCAGGCCGGCGCCGCGCCGCCGCGCCGCGCCGCCGCGTAGGCGAGGGGGATCGCGGGGAAGGCCGCCAAATCCGGCGGCTCGAAGGTCAAGGACAGGGCTGTCGTGAAGTCGATCGCGCCCCAGGCGTGGTCAAAGCGCACGGGGCGCCCAAGGCAGAACGCGATGGGAAGGCGCATATCGGGCAGCGAGAGCTGGGCGATCACTGAGCCGTCGACGTATTCGACCATCGAGTGCACGACGGACTGCGGGTGCACCACCACGTTGATCCGCCCCACGTCCACCCCGAAGAGGGCCGAGGCCTCGAGGACTTCGAGCCCCTTGTTCATCAACGTGGACGAATCGATGGTGATCTTGGGCCCCATCGACCACGTCGGGTGCTGCAGGGCGTCGGCGCGTGTCACTGTCGCGAGTCGTTCACGCGACCACCCGCGGAACGGGCCGCCTGACGCGGTGAGCAAGAGCCGGCGCACGTCGGGGTGGCCCGACCGGGTCGAGTCGGCGAGACATTGATAGATGGCGCAGTGCTCCGAGTCGATCGGTAACACGAGTGCCCCGGGCGTATCGCGGACCCGCGCGACCAGCGGCGCGGCCGCGATGAAGGACTCTTTGTTCGCGAGTGCCAGTGTCCGACCCGCCTCGAGGGCATTGATCGTGACCGGCAATCCGGCGAAACCGACTACGGCGTTCACGACGACGTCGGCGTCACGGGCCAACTCGCCGAGACCGTCCCCACCGACCACGACCTCAACCCCGTCGCCCAGGATCTCGCGCGCGGCGAGGAAGTCCTCTGGCCGGGCCACCCCGACCCGGCGGACGCCGAATTCGCGAGCCACCTCGGCCAGTTCAGCCAACCGCGTGCCGCCGGCGATCGACACCAACTCGAAGGAATCCGGCTCACGTCGAAGCACATCGAGGGTCTGACGACCGATGGATCCCGTCGCGCCCAGTAACGCCACACGGCGACGCTCGGTCACCGCCCTAGCCCAACTTGAGGACGTGTACGAGATAGAAAACGGTCGGGAGGGCGAAGAGTAAGCCGTCGATCCGGTCGAGCAGGCCTCCGTGACCTGGCAACAGCCGACCGAGGTCCTTCACGCCGAGCGTTCGCTTGACCATCGACTCGAAGAGGTCACCGAGCGGCACGACGATCGACAGGGCCACCGCGGTCTCGAGCGCCGCTGTCGTCGTCCACGGGGTTATCCGCGGGAGCACGATCACCGAGACGATGAGCGTGATGATGGTGCCACCAATGAAGCCTTCAACCGTCTTGTTGGGCGAGAGCACCCGATTGAGCGGACGATGCCCTAGCCAGCGGCCGATGAAGAGCGCGCCCGAGTCATTGGCTACGGTGAGCACCACGGCCCCGAAGAGATACGCGAGTCCGTGCTTATCCGTTGAGTACATCGGGGCTATGAGCAAGAGGGCGTAGGACCCCAGCACACCGATCCACGCGTACACGAACACGGTCGCGCCCAGTCCGTCGAGGGTGTCAATGGATTGCTTGGCGCTCAGGTACCACACGAAGCCGAAGATGACGAGCAGGACGGTGACCGCGCCAATCGCGGGCAGACCCTTGTTGTACGCGGCAATACCGAGGGTCGCGACGGCCACGATGCCCAGGATCGTCGCCGGGTGCGCGCCGGCGCGCCGGAATCCGGCGTAGGCCTCAGCGCTCGCCAGGCCGAGGGCGAGCAGCACGAGTACCGAGACAGGGATGGCACCAGCGAGGAAGACCACCGACACGAGCAACGCGAGCAACACGCCGGTGAACGTGGCGAGCGACACACTGCGCGACGAACTCTGACGTACGGCGCGTCCAGCGAGCGGGTGGTGGGTCGCCGGGCGTCTCGTTCGTGTCCGCAGCACGGGTTCGGGCCGCGGCGCGTCTTGGTCGGGCGTCTCGTCGATCTCGACCTCGGCCTCGGGCGCGACCGCGAACTCCCAGGGACGGGTGTCATCCTCACGCACGTCGCCCGCGAGGAACGAGGCGTCGAACTGGTCCTCGTGGGCTACCCAGTCCGCCTCGCCCTCGCGCCACGCGGGCGCTGGTATCGCCGACCAGGGGTCATCCTGGTTGGCCGCGTCGCGCGCCACCACGATCGGGACCTGGCCCGTGGGCGCCTCGGTCCAGTGCGGCAACAGCGATGGCTCGACGTCGACCTCGAATTCGTCGGCGGCGTCCGCGGCCCGCTCGACTCCGGTGAACGTGACGCGAGGGTCGGTCGAACTCACCGAAGGCACATCGCCCGTCGGTTCGTCGAAGAAGGACCCGTCGTCAGACTTCAAGAAGTTCTTGCTCCTTGTGCACTAAGAGTTCATCCACCTTGGCCACGTCGTCCTGGGTCATCTTGTCGAGGACCTTCTCGAGCCGTTCGATCTCGTCCTTGGGCAGACCCTCATCCTTCTCGAGGGTCTCGAGCTCCTGGCGAGCGTGACGACGGATGCCGCGGATGGCTACCTTGCCTTCCTCGGCCTTGGTGCGCACGATCTTGACGAAGGACTTACGCCGTTCCTCGGTCAGCGTCGGGAAAGTCAAGCGGATCACGTGCCCGTCGTTGGATGGGTTGAGTCCGAGGTCGGCGTTACCGATCGCTTTCTCGATCGCCGCCATCGCGCCCTTGTCGAACGGCGAGACGACGAGCAACCGTGGTTCGGGCACCGAGAAGTTGGCCAATTGCTTGAGCGGCGTCTCGGTCCCGTAGTAGTCCACGAGCACGTTCTCGATCAACGACGATGACGCGCGTCCCGTGCGCACCGAGGCGAACTCGGCCTTCACGTGCTCAATGGCTCGCGCCATCTTTTCGCGCGTGTCCTCCATTACCAGGTCTACGAGTTCGTTCTCCATTACCTCACCAGCGTACCGACGGCGTACCCATCGAGGGCGCGACCTAGATTACCCGGTGCCATCAGGTCGAACACTCGAATCGGCAGATGATTGTCCTTACAGAACGTAATCGCGGTCATGTCCATCACCCGCAGGTCCTTCGCGATGACGTCACTAAACGAGATCTCATCGAATCGGACGGCCTCGGGATTATCCCGGGGATCCTCGCTGTAGACACCGTCGACGCCACCGTGCGTCCCCTTCAGCACGACCTCGGCCTCGATCTCGGCGGCGCGTTGCGCGGCCGGAGTGTCCGTGGTGAAGTATGGGTTCCCCATGCCCGCGGCGAAGATCACCACGCGACCCTTCTCGAGGTGTCGTACGGCCCGGCGTCGAATGTAGGGCTCGGCCACCTGGTCCATGCCGATCGCCGACATCACACGCGTGGCCCGACCGTGGCTCTCGATCGCGTCCTGGAGTGCCAAGGCGTTGATGACCGTGCCCAACATCCCCATCAAGTCGGAGTTGGCCCGATTCATGCCCGCCATGGCGCCAGTGGCACCGCGCCAGATGTTGCCGCCACCCACGACCACGGCCAACTCGAGTCCGCCGCGGTCCATCGCCGCGGCGACCTCGGTGGCGAGGAAATCCACAGTCGACGCGTCGATCGTCTCGTCGCTCGCGGCCGAAGCGAGCGCCTCGCCCGACAGCTTCAAGACGACCCGTCGCATCGTTAGCCTCCGACGACCACCTGCGCGAACGCCGTAATCGTGGCGCCGTGCAGATACTGCTCGATGGTCTGCTTCTCATCCTTCACGTACGCCTGTTCTAGCAGCACGCGCTCCTTGAACCAGCCGTTGAGGCGTCCCTCGATGATCTTGGGCAGAGCAGCCTCAGGCTTACCCTCGTTACGCGAGATCTCCTCGACCGTGGCACGCTCGGCCTCGACTTCGGCCACGGGAACATCTGAGCGCGCGAGGTAGAGCGGCTTGGCGAAGGCGATGTGCACCGCGATCTCGTGAGCGATCTCGCGATCGGCACCACGAACCACGACGGCGACGGCATTGACGCCGCGACCCGACTGCTGGTGGATATAGGTCTCGACGACTTCATCGTCGCCGGCCACGACCCGGCGGACACGACCGATTGAGATGTTCTCCTTGAGCGTCGTCAACAGGGTCTCGATCCGCTCCTGGAACGCTGCGGTCGCGTCTTCACCCTCGGCGGCGACGCGCGCCGCAATCTCGTCTACCAGCCCGACGAACTCCTCGGATTTGGCCACGAAGTCAGTCTCACACCGCAGCTCGACGATGCCCGCGGCGTTACCATCTCGGACTACCGCGACGGCACCCTCGCCCGCAATTCGGTCGGATCGCTTCGCGGCCGACGCTAGTCCCTGGACCCGGAGCCACTGGGTCGCGGCCTCCATGTCACCGTTGTTCGCTTCCAGTGCCTTCTTCGCGTCCATCATGCCCACGCCCGTTGATTGGCGCAGTGTCTGGACATCTTTTGCGGTGATTGCCACCTTGATTCTCCTCCGTTGTTCTCGTCGTCGATCGACTTAGGCCGAGGCCGTGGTCTCGTCGGAGTCATTGGACTCGGCGACCGTGGCGGACTCGATACCGTCCGCGACCACCTCGTCAGTGCTCGCGGTCTCATCCACAGCCACGGCCGGTGCGGTGGCCTCGGCCTCGGGCGCCTCAGCAGCCGGGGCCGTCGGAATCGCTACCGGTTCAGTCTCGGCGACCGGTGCGGCTACCGGTTCAGTCTCGGCGACCGGTGCGGCTACCGGTTCGGCCTCAGCGACCGGTGCGGCTACCGGTTCAGTCTCGGCGACCGGTGCGGCTACCGGTTCGGCCTCAGCGGCGGGCGCGGCGGCTGCGGCGGCTGCGGCGGCTGCGGCGGCTTTCATGGCGGCACCACGGTTCTGACGAATGAAGCGTCCTTCGGTGACCGCGTCAGCGATCAACCGGCATAACAGCGCGCCGGCTCGGATCGCGTCATCATTCCCGGGGATCACATAGTCGATGACGTCGGGGTCGCAGTTCGTGTCGACGACCGCCACCACGGGTAGACCAAGCTTGCGAGCTTCGGTCACCGCGATGTGCTCCTTCTTCGTGTCGATCACGAAAATGGCGTCTGGTACACGCTCGAGATTGGCGATACCGCTCAAGTTCCGGTCAAGCTTCTCGAGCTCGCGCGAGTGACGCAGCGCCTCTCGCTTGGGCATGTTCTCGAAGTCACCGGCCCGCTGCATCGTGCGCAATTCGCTCATGCGCTTGACGCGGCCCGCCACCGTGGTGAAGTTGGTGAGCATCCCACCGAGCCAGCGCTGGTTCACGAATGGCATCCCGCACGCCTGCGCGTAGTCAGCGACCGGTCCCTGCGTCTGCTTCTTGGTGCCCACGAAGAGGATGGTGCCACCGTTGGCGACTAGCTCTCGCACGTAGCCGTAACTGGACTCGATGCCTGCCAGGGTCTTGCGAAGGTCGATGAGGTAGATCCCATTGCGCTCGCCGAGGATAAATCGACGCATTTTGGGGTTCCAACGACGGGTCTGGTGCCCGAAGTGCACGCCCGAGTCCAATAGTTCCTGAAGTGTGACCAACGCCACGTTCGTATCCTTCCGTTCGGTTACTGACGCCCTGGGGAGCACCGCGAACGGTGACCGCACGAAACCCCAAAGCCCAATCAATTACCCGCCCACGGTGGGAGGGCTCTTGCCATGCTAGTCGATTCAGCCTCGTGGATGAGTCCGGCGGTGCACGCTCTGCAGTCGCGACTTGGAGACGTGGGTGTAGAGCTGCGTTGTCGTGAGACTCTCGTGACCGAGCAGTTCCTGAACGACGCGCAGGTCCGCCCCCCCTTCGAGCAGGTGCGTTGCGTAGGTGTGGCGAAGCGCGTGCGGATAGACGTGGCCACGCGCCACACGCCGCTCGAGGATCCGCCGGACGTCACGGGTGCCCAGACGCCGTCCCCGGCGGTTCAAGAAGAGCGCCTCTGGGGGCGAGTCGGCGGTGACCACGTCGCCGCGACCATCTTCGAGCCAGAGCTGCACCGCGTCGAACCCGCGGTCGTGTAGGGGCACGAGACGCTCCTTGCGACCCTTTCCCATGACCCGCAGTAACCGCCGTGACCAGTCGACACTCGACTGGTCCAGTCCGCACAGCTCCGACACCCGCAGACCCGCGCCGTAGAGGACCTCGCAGACCGCCCTATCGAGCAGGGCCCACGGGTCGTCGCCCCACTCCTCGTCGAGCAACGAGTCGAGCTGCTCGCGCACCACGATTGTCGGCAAGGCTGGTGTTGGTCGTGGCGCGAGGAGTCGTGCCGACGGGTCCGTCGCAATGACCCCACGCTCCACCAACCAGGAGAAATATGCGCGCAGGGACGCGCGCCGGCGCCCGATCGAGGTCCGGGCGTCGCCCCGTT
>JAKBGV010000057.1 GCA_021837305.1 Actinomycetes bacterium | reverse complement strand
CAGACTGAGTCTCACTCAGCGGCTGGCGATGACACGCGAAAGGGAACTCCGGCGCTCGTCGGGGCGAACAACTCCGTGAGGAGTGCAGCATGAGTGGACTCACTAGAACTCACTCGGTTGCAACGGTACTCATCTCGACGGAGTAGCCGTCAGCGGCTGAGGTTGTCACTCGTGGCCAGCCCAACATCTTCATTGTTTGCCGAGGGGGCGGTACTACTCCCAAGCCGGCCAGCTTGCAATCTATGTAGAAACCTGTATAGTTCTACCTATGCCCTCTCCTGTGAGTTACGCCCTATCGATCACTGATGCGTCAGCCAAGGGCGTGTCGTCGCTCGTTCACGACGCCGAGACCGGCGGCGTCGTGGTGCTCGAACGCAGGCACGAGCCCGTTGCAGCGGTTATCGGGGTGCGGCGTCTCGAGATGCTCAGAGATGCCGAACGTGATCTCCGCGACCTTGGCATCGTGCTGGCTCGGGCAGCGACCGACGATGGGGTGCGCCACACGCTCTCTGACGTCTTCGAGCGCTTTGGGTTCGATCGCGCGGCTCTTGAGGCCGAGTTGGACGAGGATCTCGCAACCGGCCTCGAGTGAGTACCCGCAGGCCGACGGGTGACGAGGCCTCACCGCCGCGTCGTGCGACGCGGCGATCCGGCCGGCATCCAGAAGCAGTGCGCGTCGAGGTGCGCCTCACGGATCCAGCGATCAACGATCTCGAAGCCCTCAAGAAGTCCAACCGGAATGCGTTGCGTTGGGCCCTGAAAAAGTTCCTTCTCCTAGAACGTGATCCGGAAGCTGGTCGACCCTTGCACAAGGAACTTCAGGGGTGGCGCAAACTCACTGTGGGTGATCGAGACTGGAGAATCGTCTGGCGAGTTACCTTCGACGACGCGGGATCCGTGATCGTCGACGTCGCCGAGGTGTGGGCCGTCGGCGCACGCAGTGACGACGAGGTGTACAAGGAGATGTCCGCGCGCGTGGCGGCACTTGCGGAAAGTCCGCGGACGGAGGCCCTTCGCGAGATTGCGGCCAGGTTTGAACTACTCATCCAGGAGAGTGAGGAGGCGCCACCTGCCCGAGAAGTTCCCGAATGGCTTGTCAACGACCTGACGAGTGGTGCGGGCTTGTCATTGGATACGGTCGCACGGATGACCTGGGACGAGGCCATGGCGGCGTTGGTGGAGTGGCGATCGCAACCAAAGAGCAGCGACTAGGTCAGGCTACCGACCTCACACGCCCGGACACCCTGCATGGAGCGCCCAGTGCCCGTGGCGCATCTTCGGTCGGGGATCCTCAGTCTGTTGGGGCTGCGCAGAGTCTTGTCAAGAAGTGCAACCGGCCAAGCCGATGTCTCGTGCATCCAGCACCCCCGCAACAATCAGCGCTACCTGTCGCTGAAGGCGAGTGAGCATGGTTAGATGTCCACACCGTGGTCGCGCAGCCACGCCTCCCAAGGAGGCCGAACGTACGTCGGCAAGAATAGACGTGGCCACAGACTCACGAGTTCCTCGGGGTCAACGTAAAACCGGATGTCGTCACCATTGCCCTCGGAGGACCAGTTCATAGACCCGAACCCGATCCTGGAGGTTAGAGAGGTCGAAGTCCAACGGATCACCCGACCAGAAGATGTGGTTGGGCAAGCGGACGATGCCGGAAGCCTTCGTAACGTTGCCAGTGAGCAAGTCATCGGGAAAATCGACCGGCCGAGATTCCGGTCCGATGCGTGTCGAGCGCGGTATGACCATCGGTACACACTACGGAATCTTTGTGACAGTGGCCACGTGGAGTTGCCAACGTGTCCACGAGTAACGTCAAGGTCGTGAACCGCGTGGTATCGGTGGAGGGCCTACGTAAGTCCTACGGCGATCGCGAGCGGCTCCACGGCATCTCCTTCGAGGTCCGAGCGGGCGAGATCCTCGGGTTCCTCGGCACCAACGGTGCGGGAAAGACCACCACGATCGAGATCCTCGAGGGCTATCGCCCCTACAACGGCGGCTCGGTCTCGGTACTCGGCGTCAATCCCGCCCACGCGACGCGGGCGTGGCGCAACCGGATCGGGCTCGTACTCCAAGAGTGCGAACTCGACCCCGTCTACACGGTTCGAGAGACCGTCACCATCTTCTCGCGGTACTTCCGTCGCGCGACCGACGTCGCCGCGACCATCGAGGCGGTGGGGCTCTCGAGCAAAGCGAACGACCGGGTCGGACAGCTCTCGGGGGGCCAGAAGCGGCGCCTCGACGTCGCCGTCGGACTCGTGGGCGACCCCGAGATCCTCTTCCTCGACGAGCCGACGACGGGACTCGACCCGATCGCCCGGCGCGAGATGTGGACGATGATCGAGGGGCTGCGCGACGCGGGCAAGACGATCTTTCTCACGACGCACTACATGGACGAGGCTGAGCACCTCGCCGACCGGATCATCATCCTGCGCGACGGTGAGATCGCGGCCCAGGGGACGGCCGAGGAGCTGAGCGCGACCTTGGGCCACCAGACGGCGATCACCTTCGACGCCGTCGCTGGTCTTAACCTCGATGAACTTCGTGTCGTGATGGGGCGACCGGTCTCGCTCGTTGACGGCCTCGTTCACTTCGAGTCGGCTGACGTCCAACACGACCTCAGAACACTGCTGCGCTGGGCGCGCAAGGGTCACGTGACACTCGCCAACCTCCAGGCCGTCCAGCCGAGTCTGGACGACGTGTTCGTGCAACTCGCCGGCGAGTCGGTGGGCGATCGTCGCGAGGTCGAGCCGTGAGCGACCTGTCCCTCGCGCTCGCCCAGACCCGCTACGCGGTACGGGGCTTCCTGCGCGACCCGACCGCGCTCGGTTTCACCGCGTTCTTCCCGATCCTGTTGCTGCTCCTCTTCAACGCGATCTTCAAGGGCTCGACCAACTTCAACGGTGGCCACGTGCCCGCCCCGTCGTACTACACGGCCTCGATCATCGGCTACGAGATCATGCTCGTCAGTTTCGCGTCGCTCCTGGTTCGCGTCACGACCAATCGGGAGCGGGGGCTCTTAAAGCGGTTCCGCGGCACCCCGATGCCGAGCTGGGTCTACCTCTTCTCCGAGATCGCCCGGACTCTCATCGTGGTCGTGACGACGGTCGCCATCCTCGTCGCGGTCGGCGCCATCTTCTACCACGTGCACCTCGCTGCGCACCTCATGATCGGTCTCGTCACCTACACGGTGGCGGGGGTCTTCTCCTTCAGCGCGCTCGCGCTCGCGCTCACCCGCGTCACCGCGACGGCCGACGCGGCGTCGGCCGTCGGACCGCTCGCGGCGACGATCCTCGCGTTTCTGTCCGGCGTGTTCATCCCCGTCGCGATCATGCCGTCGTGGATGCTCAACCTCGGCAAGGTCTTCCCACTCGAGCACATGGCCCGTGGGCTCCAGACGGCCTTCCTCGTGCCGGGGTCCACGGGGGTCACGGGAATCGACCTCGGGGTCATGCTGCTCTGGGGTGTGGCGGGCCTCGTAGTCGCCGTGTCGAGCTTTCGCTGGGAGCCACTGGCGAGCGGCGGTCGCTGACAGCAATCGATAGTGGGTCCGCCGCTCATCAACTTGTTCGAACGGTGGTAACCGGACGCCGCCGTGCGTCGGCGGCGGCGTCGGTTGGCGTCGGAGTACCTCGTGCATCCGATGATGCACAGCCAAGAGGAGTCGACGTCGTTGATGCCCCAGGAGATGGATCTCCTTGTTTCCGCGGTCTTCGTGCCGGTATCAGGCGTGTCAGTGTTCGACGGTGGTACCGGGCTCGAGACGGTACCCGTGACGTGGGCCGCAACGTGAACGACGCGTTTGGTGGGCACTGACCGATCACTGGCGCCCACCGCGTGTGTCTATGTGGACCCACCGGTGGCCGCGACGAGCGGGGCGGGGCGCTGTGGTGTCCGCCACGGCCACCTACGTCGGTGAACTGCGCACGTTCGAGGCCTCAGGCTAAGGTGGCCTTGAGAGTCCAGACTTCGCTTTCGAGTCCCGTAAGGAACACCGTTCGAGAGGAAGGAACAGTTTCTGGGCCGCTCGTCACCACTGCGGACGAGCAATCGTTGACCCTTCCCTGGATCGGTCACCCACGACGGCCGGTCGGTGCCGCACCCGGCAAGCAATCAAGCATCGCGCAACCGTGAGACGGCGGCTCGCTCTCGGGCGCGTCTCACTCGCTCCACCAAAGGACCACTATGCGTAACAAGAACATCATGTTTTCCGTCGTCGCCATCGTCGTGCTCGGGCTCATCGGACTCGGCGTCGTGCTCAGCCACCACTCCAATCCGTCGACCCCGACGCCGACCACGGCGCCATCGAGGGCCCATAGGGCCGGACCGACGCCGACGGTGTCCAACGCCACCTTCAATACGAGCTATTCGACCATGAAGTACCTGACCGGCGTCGTCGCCAAGGGCAAGGGCAAGATCGCGGTCATCCTGCCCGACACGGTCTCCTCGACGCGCTACACCGAGTTCGACGCTCCAGATCTGAAGGCGGCCTTCCTCGCCGCCGGGTTGACGACGAGCCAGTTCTCGATCCAGAACGCTCAGGGCAGTGACACCACGCAGTACACCGACGCCCAGTCGGCGATCGCGAACGGCGCCAAGGTGATCCTGCTGGACCCACTCGACTCGACGACTGGCGCGGTCATCGAGGCCTACGCCCAGGCGCGCGGCGTCTACGTGATCGACTACGACCGCTTGACCTTGGGTGGCGCGCGGAGTTACTACGTCAGTTTCAACAACGTCGCCGTCGGCACGTTGATCGGCACCGGTGAGACCACCTGCATCACCGCCTGGGGCGTGAAGCACCCGTTGGTCTACGTGATGAGGGGCGCCCCCACGGACAACAACGCGACGCTGTTCGCCCAGGGCTATAACGCCGCGCTCGCCCGGGCCGGGTACAGCACGGCGGCGGGGAACGTCGTCAACGAGAACGCCGGTACGTGGACGCCCTCGGTCGCCCTGACCGACTTCCAGGGCGCCTACACGGCCAACCCGAAGATCAACGCGGTGTTGACCCCGAACGATGAGAACGCCGCGCCGATCATCAGTTACCTGCAGGGTCGGGGACTGACGCCCAAGACGATGCCCTTCACCGGACAAGACGCCACCCTCACCGGCTTCCACAACATCATTGCGGGCTACCAGTGCGGCACGGTCTACAAGCCGATCTGGCTCGAGGCCCAGGCCGCCGCGGCGCTGGCCATCTACCTGCGCGCGGGCGAGAAGCCACCGGCCGGTCTGGTGAACGGGACGTCGATTGACACCTCGGCCATGATCAACGGACTGAAGAAGGTCCCCTCGGTGTTATTGACCGCCACCTGGGTGACTGCGGCCACCGTCGAGCAGACCGTCGTCGCCGACCACGTCATCAAGGCGTCGGACCTCTGCACCAACGTTTCTCCCACGGTCGCCGGCTCCCACCAGCCGACCTACGCGCGGGACTGTCGGGCCTACGGCATCAAGTAGGCCCGACGAGACGAGCCCGCTCCCGTGGCGTCATCGGTACCCCCGGGTGACGCCACGGGGGTGGGCCGTCGCCGGCACGGCGAGGCGACCGTGAACGGTCGTTTGTATCCTTGCGCCGCTTTCGTGCGTCTATGGCGTACGAAACCGAAAGGACCATCATGAACAAGACCGTTGGAACAACCGACAAGATCGTGCGAGCCATCATCGCCGTGGTCGCCCTCGTCGTCGCCGGTATCGCCGGGTTCTCGAGCGCCTGGGGCATCGTGCTCGTCATCGTGGCGGCCGTCATGGTCGTCACCGCGTCGAGCGGCTACTGCCCGATCTACAGCGCGACCGGGCTCCGCACGAACGGCGAGAAGGACGAGCACCGTCACGATGCGAGCGCGCACTGAGGCGACGGTAACCTCGCCCAATGGTCGACACGACGACGGACGGGCGTGACGACGCGTTCGCCTCGGCCGTCGCCGCCGAGATCGACGGGCTCTACCGCTACGCGCGCTGGCTGGTCGGCGAGGACGCCGAGGCCGAGGACCTCGTCGGGGACACGATGCTGCGCGCCCTCGAGCGGCGCGACCAGTTCCGCGCTGAGTCGTCGCTACGGACCTGGCTGCACCGGATCCTCTACCACCGCGCGGTCGACCGTTCCCGTCACGCGAGCCACGAGCTCGCCGTCGAGGACGTCGAGCGCAGCTGGGGCGACGAGCGCTTCAGTGTGGACGCGTCAGTCGTGCTCGAGCGCGCCGAGACGCGCGCGGGATTGACCGAAGCCCTGGTCCACGTGCCGGTGCACTACCGAAGTGTCGTCGTGCTGCACGACGCCGAGGGTTGGACGGTCACCCAGATCGCCGACCAGCTCGGTCTCTCGGTGCCGGCGACCAAGCAGCGTCTCCGACGGGGGCGCATGATGCTCGTGAGCAGCCTCGCGAGCGCCGAGGAGCGACGAATGGCCAATCGGGACGTGGTACTGGAGTGCGCGCAGGCTCGAGCATTGGTGTCGGACTACCTCGACGGTGAGCTCACAGCGCCCCAGCGCACGGACCTCGAGTCGCACCTAGCCAGTTGCGCCACGTGTCCGCCCCTCTACGCGGCACTCGTTGGGGTACGCGACCTACTCGGTGGACTCCACGACTCGAACAGCGTGGTCCCGGACGCGATTCGTCGCCGGCTTCGGGTGAGCCTGGAACGCTCGACGATCGATGGGCTCGCCACCTGACGCTGTCGCGATCGGGTCGAGTGACACCGACACCCTGTCGGACAGGGCCCGCGAGCGTGGTGACTCCTAGCCCACGGCGAGGTCGGGCGGGAGCGGACCGCTCTCGTGTCGGTGCTCACCACGATCGAGAGCTGTCGCGAGCGGCCGAGGACTACTCTCGGATTTCGTCGAACCACGACTGAGCTCGACACCGTTCTTTCGTGGTATTCCCCCTGCACTCTGGGCCAAGAATCTAAAGTAAGTTAGTTTTCAGGAATATTTAAGAATCTCATTAAAGGAACGGACCGCACGTCGAAGGTTAAATTGACGCAGGTCTGGGAATCGATAGCCGTGCGTGCGCGGAGCAGGGGGTATGGACGTGTTGCGTATCGGTGCTGGAGTACGTGTATGGGGGCGGCGGATTACCCGGGTCACCGTGGTGACACCCCTCGTGGTTCTTGGCGCGGTGACGATTGCCCCCGCGGTCGGAGCGTCGGGGGTCGGTCCGGGTTCACAGTTCATCCTTCATCCCCTCCAGGGCAACTCACAGTTCGCCGTGACGCGAGGTTCGGGCTACGAAGCGGCGATCTTGGCGGGCGAGCACGCGACGACCACAGGAACCCTCAGCGCCAACGTTCGATCCAACACCTCACCGTTGACGTGGTCGCCGCTCGGGCCCCAACCAGAGCAGTCGAGTGCGGTATCGACAACGTGGGGCGGGGCGAATTCGGGCCGCGTGACCGGTCTCGCTGTCAGCCCGGGGGCGTCGCCAACGCTGTACCTCGCGTCGGCGGGTGGGGGCGTCTGGTCCTCGACTAACGCCGGAGCGTCCTGGGCGACGCACACGGACTCACAGCCCGACATCGCGATGGGCTCAGTGACGGTCGATCCCAGTAATCCGTCGTACGTCTTCGCCGGTACCGGCGAGGCCAACCAATGCCTGGACTGCTACTTCGGCGACGGCATCATGGAGTCAGCCAACGGTGGCCAGAGCTGGACGACGGTGAACCCGGGCGGCATGTTCACGGGGGTCAACATCGGCTCGGTGGTCGTCGAGCCGGGCGCATCTTCGATCACGACCACGACCGTTCTCGCTGGTACGAGTCAAGGTCTCTACGTTTCGACTGACGGAGGCGTCACGTGGTCGTTGGAGTCCGCCGGGACGTGGCAGGGTGGAAACAACGACGTGACCTCGATTGTCCTGAACACATTGACCTCGCCGATCTCGATCTACGCCTACGTACAGAACGTCGGCGTTGAGTACAGCGCCGACAACGGCGTGACCTGGAGCTTGGCGTTCGCTGAGCCGAGCCTTACGTCCGGTGGCACTGGGACACTCGCGATCGCGCC
>JAKBGV010000056.1 GCA_021837305.1 Actinomycetes bacterium | reverse complement strand
CGCCGGCACCGCCGGCACCGCCGGCACCGCCGGCACCCACTCCGCCGGGACCCCTTCCCACGACGGACTACGGCGCACCGACGACCGCGATTGTCAGTTGCACCCAGAGCGTCACGCTGACGGCGCCGAGTAACGGGGCCGTCATGAGCGTGACCGTACCAGCCTGTGCATTGCCGGCTGGTTCTACCGTCACGCTCTACCCCGTCACGGTGTTGCCCGTTGGTGCACCCGGGGTGCCGTCGACTGAGCTGGTCAACGTGGCCGGGGCCATCACGTGGGACGTGCCACCGGGATCGACCTCGACTCCGAGCGCTCCACTCACACTCACCTTCACCGACTCATCCATTGCGGCCGGTGACGTGGTGTACGCGGTCGAATCGGGTGGACTGGTCCAGTTGGCTACCGCCACCTCGGGCACCGCGACGATCTCACTGACGTCACCCCAGACTATTTTCGTGATCGCTACTCTCAGTGCACAAGCGACGCTCACCGTCTCCGCCCAGAGCGCGCAACTCGGGACGGCGATTACCTTGCAGACGACGGGTGGCTCCGGGACGGGTGCGGTCAGTTACGCCGTCGTCTCGGGCGGCACGGCGTCGGGCTGTGCCATCTCGGGTGCGGTCCTGAGCGCGACGAGTGCTGGGACGTGCCTGGTGCAGGCGACCAAGCTGGGCGCCGGCCAGTACCTTTCGATCACGTCAGCGTCGGCGGTGGAGACCTTCACCGCGGTGGCGCCACCGGTGAAGCCGGTGAAGCCGATGACGATCGGCTTCACCCCGATTGCCGCAACCTTGAGTGCCGCTCAGCGGTCCGCGATAGCTCGTTGGTTGGTTGGGGTCCACCGGGGCTCGTCGATCGTCATCTACGGCTTCGCCTGGAAGGACCCACGGCTGGCGCTCGCTCGTGCGACCGCGATTCGACGGTTCATCCTGTCACGGACATCGCTCCACGTGCGCATCGTCGCGGTATCGTCATCGCGCCTACACGCGGCTCGTCTCATCTACCGGGGTCACGCGTGAGGCACCTCGTGCGTGACGTCAACCGAGAGGACGTCCAGTACTGATCGAGTAGTCGGGACCCGCGTCTCGCGCAGTCACTCGCCACGATGTGGTGAGCGACCGCGCGAGACGCGGCGGCCCAAGCCGGTCAGTCGCGTTCCCGAACTGTCCAGCGCATGACCTCGTCGGGTTGGCCTCGCGCCCTCGATCCGGTGGGGGGTGCGTCATTTCAAAGGTGGGCGTCGCCGTTGCACCACGTGACCTGATCGCTGCGACCAGTGGCGCCGGCCGGTTCGTCGGTTGGCGTCGAGTCCACTGCGACACTGAGGACGAGTCGCCTCGGGGCCTCGCGCGACGACGCAGTCCCCGCGTGGGTGGGCGGTGACCCCTGGTCGCCGTGGCGGCTCGCCCCTACAGGTCGTTGCCGGCGTAGGAGAGGTTGAAGCTCTTGTTCACGAGCGGGAAGTCCGGGACAATCGTGTCGGCGAGCGCGACGGCGAGGGCCGGCCAGTTGAGGAACGACGGGTCGACGACCTTGAGTCGCGTGACGCGCCCGTCGAGCAGTTCGACGCGGTGGACCACCGGACCGCGCCACCCCTCGACGACGCCGAGTCCGGCCCCCGACCCACTCGAGCCCGCCAGGTGGAAGGTGCTGACGCCCGCGACGGCGCCGCGCAACGCGGCGAGAGAAGCCGCGACCTCGTCGCGACGCACCTGGTAGCGCGCGAGCACGTCGCCACTGGTCGCGACGACGACCGGGGCGACCGTGACGCCCTCGATCGGGTGGTCGCGACGGGCGTCGAGGTCGAGTCCGGACGCGCGAGCGACCAGTCCGACGACCCCGAGCTCGCGCACCGCCTCGAGGGACAAGACCCCCGTGCCGGTAAACCGGTCGACGACGATGGACTGGGCGAGGGTCATCGCGGTCAGTTCGGCCACACGCGCCTCGATCTCGTCGAGCTCGGTCCCGGTCGGTGCGTCGAGCAGGCGCGCGCCGCCAACCGTGATGACCCCGCGCAGGAGGCGGCGACCGCTCACGCGCTCGTTCAGTCGAAGCAGCCGCTCGCGCAGGGTGAGGGCCTTGGCTTGGGCGAGCCCGAAGCCGACGTCGTTCGCGAGCGCGCCGAGGTCGCTCACGTGGTTGTAGAGCCGCTCGAGCTCGAGGGCGACCGCTCGGCGGGCCTCTACGTCGGGGGCGAGCGTGATGCGAAGCGCGTCCTCGACGGCGCGGGTGAAGGCGAGGCCGTGGGCGACGGCGCTGTCGCCCGAGATGCGCTCGGCGACGCGGGCGACCTCCTCGACGGACTTGCCCTCGACGAGTCGCTCGATGCCCTTGTGGGTGAACCAGAGGCGGGCCTTCATCTTGAGGATCGTCTCGCCCACGACCGAGAAGCGGAAGTGGCCCGGCTCGATCAGTCCGGCGTGGACCGGGCCGACGGGGATCTCGTAGACGCCGGGACCCTCGACGGCAATGAAGGGGTAGCCGCCGTCGTCAGGGTGGAGCGTGGGGGCGGGTCCGGCACCCTTCGCCATCGGGTGGTAGGCCTCGGGCCAGTGGGCGTGGCGCACGAGGGGTCGACGCTGGGGGTGGCCGACGGGGTCGATGCCGTAGAGATCGAAGAGCTCGCGTTCGAAGCGACTCGCCGGGAAGGAGAGCGCGGCGAGGGAGACCCCGCGACGCGTCTGTTGATCGAGGGTGACCCGCAGCTCGACGGGGTCGCGTCCGGGGGCGAGGAAGCTGTAGTTGACGCGCAGGCCACGCTCGTCGTCGAGTCCCGCGACGAGCGCGAGGCGGTAGCCGGACTGGAGGAGTGCGCTCGCCGCCTCGAGTAGTCCGCCGGGACCGAGGTCGCGGGTCTCGCCGTTCACGCGACGACCTTCGCGGCGAGGGTGAGCAGGTGGGCGAGCGGCCAGGCGAGAATCCCGAACCAGACCGCGGCGCCGAGTGCGACCCCGAGCGGCGCGCTGAAGGAGACCGGACTGGCGGTGGATTCCTCGCTCGGGCCGAGCAGGACCCGGCGCGCGTGGGCGAGGACGGCGGCGAGGATGACCGCGAGGACGACGAGCACGATCCCCGCCACCCACCACAGGCCGGCCCCGGCCTCGGCGCGCAGCATGGTGAGCTCGCTCAGAAAGATCGAGAACGGCGGCAGGCCGAGCAGCCCGGCCAGACCCAGTGCGAGGAGCGCCCCGATCGCCGGCCGGCGGCTGAGTAGGCCCCTCAGGGCGTCGATGCGGGTCGTGCCGTCGAGGCGCAACACCTCCCCGGCGTCGAGGAACAGCACGCCCTTCACGAGACCGTGACCGAGGATGTGCAAGAGCACCCCGGTCAGGGCGAGCGGCCCGCCGACCGCGGCCGCGACGGTCATGATCCCCATGTGCTCCATGGTCGAGTAGGCGAGCAGTCGTTTGAGGTCGCGTTGGGCGAGGAGCATCGAGGCCGCGACCACGAGGGTCGTGAGACCGATGACGAGGAGCAGCACCCGCGGGAAGGTGGGTCCGAGCGCGCCGACCGCGATCACCCGCAGGCGCAGGATCGCCGAGAGCGCGACCGAGAGCAGCACGCCCGACATCAGGGCCGAGACGGGCGCGGGGGCCTGGCCGTGGGCGTCGGGCAGCCAGCTGAAGAGGGGCACGAGCCCGGCCTTCGTGCCGTAGCCGAGCACGAGGAGGGTGAAGGCGAGGCGCACGACGGGCGCGTTCAGCAGCGAGGCGTGCGCGGCGAGGCTCGTGAAGTCGAGCGGGTTCGCGATGCCGGCGTGCACGCCGGCGAGGTAGAGCACGACCGTGCCGAGGAAAGCGACCGCGATCCCGACCGAGCAGATGATGATGTACTTCCAGGACGCCTCGAGGGCGCTGCGGGTGCGGTGGTGACCGACGAGGAACGTCGTCACGACCGTCGTCGCCTCGATGGCGACCCAGAGCACGCCGAGGTTGTTCGCGACCACGGCGAGGAGCATCGCCGCGATGAAGCCCTGGACGAGGGTCGAGTAGAGCGCCGCGTGGCGAAGCGTCGAGTGGCCGCGTGTCACCTCGTCGGTGAGATAGGACACGCTTCGAACTGTCGCGAGCAACGAGACCGCTCCGATGACGATCACCATGAACGCGCCGAGCGCGTCCACGCGCACCACGCCGGTCCCGACCGGCCCCGCGCGCTCGACGCGCACGGCGAAGGCGATCCCGAGCAGCAGTACCACCGCCGAGGACGTCGCGCCGAGCCAGGCGACCGCCGGGCGCCAGGGCGCGACCACGGCGACGAGACCGGCGATGACGGGGGCGAGGAAGAGCCAGTAGATCATCAGTCGTGCAGGCTCCGCAGTTGATCGAGGTCAGAGAACCCCGCCGCCGTCAGGCGCGCGAGCAGGACCCGCAACACCACGACGCCGAAGAGCACGTCGAGGGACGAGCCGAGCTCGACGATGACCGGGACGCCGCTCGTAACGAGGAAGGCGACGAGCGCGATCCCGTTGTCCACGAGCAGCAGCCCCACCACCTGGCTCAGCGCGCGTCGTCGCGCGACCATGACGAAGAAGCCGATCAGCACCGTCGCGAGCCCGAGCGGCACGAGACGACCGGTCGGACCGCCGACGAGGGCGACGATCGGGCGCGCCGCGATGAACGCGGCCAGCGTGAGCAGGCCCGCGACGACGAGTGAGGCGGGGACGTTCACGAGCGGGTCGGTCTCGCGCGCGCCCGGGGTCGCCGCGACGACGCGCGCGAGCAGTCCCGGTATCACGACCGCCTTCACCGCGAGCACGAGCAGGGCCACGGCGAAGAGGACGCGGTCGTGCTCGTGGCCCGCGAGCAGGCCAGCGGTGAGCGCGAGCGCGACGCCCTGGACCGCGAGGGCCACCACGATCGAGCGCAGGCGGTGGCGCCAGAGCACGACGACGGCCCCGACCGTGACGACGACGGCGGCGCTGGCGAGGGCGTTGGCGAACGTGGTCACCGCATCACCGCCCCCGTGACGACCCCGAGCAGGGCGAGGATGAAGCCCCCCGCGAGCAGTTCGGGCAGGCGGAAGAGCCGGAGTTTGGCCGTCGTGACCTCGAAGAAGGCGACGACGACGCCGACGACGGCCACCTTGAGGGTGACCGCGACCACCCCGAGCACGAGGCCGGCCGCGGTCGCGTTCGCGGCGATGCCGGCCGGCGCCACGAGGTTCACGAAGAGCCCGAGCCAGATCGCGAGGCGCATCGACTCACCGAGGGTCACGAGCGCGAGGTCCGGTCCGCTGTATTCGAGGATGAGGGCTTCGTAGATCATCGTGAGCTCGAGGTGCGTCGAGGGGTTGTCCACGGGCAGGCGGCCGCTCTCGGCGAGGATGACGACGATGAACGAGGCGAGGGCGAGCAGGTGGCTCGGCCCGACGAGCACCGAGGCGTGACGCAATCCGTCAGCGACGATCGCGACCAGGTTGGTCGAGTGCAGGGGCAGCGAGAGCGCGAGCACCGCGACGAGCAGGGCCGGCTCGACGAGGGCGCCGATGGTGAGCGCTCGACTCGCGCCCATGCCGCCAAAGGCCGTCCCGGTGTCAAGGGCTGCGAGCGCGAGGGCGACCGACCCGACGAGCAGCACGAAGATCACCGCGATGAAGTCCGTCGAGGCGGCAAGGGGCGGGGTGAGCGAGATGAGGGGCCCGAGCGCCGCGACGGTCGCCGCGGTCGCGACGAGCACGAGCGGCGCCGCCGCGAAGATCCAGCTCGACTCGGTGGGCCGGGTGCGCTGCTTGTGGGCGAGCTTGGCGATGTCGCGCCAGGGCTGGGCGATGGCGGGGCCGTCGCGACCCTCGAGGCGGCTGCGCACGCGGCGCATCAGGCCGAGCAGCAGCGGTCCACCGACGACCACCAGCGCGAGCTGGACGAGGCCGACGACGACGGTGGCGAGGCTCACGAGACCACGACCAGGGCGACCACGAGCACGACGAAGCCGTAGGCGAGGTAGCGGTGCACCGAGCCGTTCGCGATGCCGCGAGCGCGTAGGCCCCACCAGCGCGCGAGCGCGAGCACCGGTCGGTAGAGCCGGCGCTCGACCACGTCGTCGTTCGCGCTGGCGTAGGCGACGCGCTCGACGTAGTAGCGGCTCTCGACGGCGTGGCTGACGTCGAGGTCGTGCTGGGGGGCGAGCACGTCGTCAAAGACCCGCTGGAGCGGCTCGGCGAAGGAGGTCGCCGTGTACTGCATGCGCGCGCTGGTGACGGTCCGTCCCGACCCCCAGGGCTCGAAGGACCGCAGCTTCGCGGCCGTGCGCGGGCCGCGGCTGCGTCGCAGCGCCGCGACGAGGAGCGTGGCGGCGACCGCGCCGAGGGCGAGGGCGAGTGGGTCGACCGCCCCGCGCAGCGCCCCCAGGTGAAAGCCGGCGAGGGTCGCGGTGAGCCCCGAGGGATGCGGTGCCACGACCGCGCTCGCCCGGGTGATCGCGGTGAGGGCGAGTCCGGGCGCGACGCCCACGACCACGCACGCGCTCGCCGTGATCCCCGGGCCGACGCGCATCGAGACCGGCACCTCGCGCGCGTGTTCGGCCTGCTCGCTGCGCGCGCGCCCGAAGAAGCCAATCCCGACGGCCTTGACGAAGGCGACGATGGTGAGCCCGCCCGTCAGGGCGAGCGCCGCGACGAAGACCGTGGTCGCGACCGTTGTGACCGGGTCGGCGCTCGCGAGCCCGTGCACGAGGCTCTGGACGACGAGCCACTCGGCACTGAAGCCGTTGAGTGGCGGCAGCGCGGCGACGGCTAGCGCGCCGATCACCACGGCGACGCTCGTCGCGGGCATCGTGCGCGCGAGGCCGCCCAACTGGTCGAGGTTGCGCTCGTGGGTCGCGTACTGCACCGATCCCGCCCCGAGGAAGAGCGTCGACTTGTAGAGCGCGTGGGCCGTGACGAGGAAGAGCGTGGCGACGAGCGCGAGACTCGAGGCCGCCGGGTGACTCGCGTAGAAGAGTCCCGAGGCCGACAGGCCGATGACGACGAGGCCCATGTTGTCGCTCGTCGAGTAGGCGAGGAGCCGCTTCAGGTCGGTGCTGGTCGCCGCGTAGAGCGAGCCGTAGAGGGCGGAGATCACCCCGAAGAAGCCCGCGACGAGCCACCACCACGCCGGCCCGACCCCGAGCAGGGTCCGGGTGAGCACGATCCCGTAGATCCCGAGGTTGACCATGGCCCCCGAGAGCAGGGCCGAGGCGGGCGCGGGGGCCTCGGCGTGGGCGCGCGGGAGCCAGACGTGGGCGGGCACGAGGCCGGCCTTCGCGGCGAAGCCGACGAAGAGGGCGAGGAAGATCGCCGCGCGCGCCGCGCCGGGCAGGTGGCGCGCGCTCGCCGCGATGGAAGAAAAACTCGGGTCCTTCGCGTGCGCCCCGAGCACCACGAGCCCGAGGGTGATCAGGGCCGCCCCGCCCTGGGTCATCGCCCCGTACCACCACGCGGCCTGGCGGGCCTCGTCGCGCGAGGCGTGGTCGTGGGCGACGAGCACGAGCGACGAGAGCGCCATCACCTCCCAGAGCACGAGGAAGGTGACGATGTCCCCGGCCGCGGGGACGAGCAGGAGACTCGTCACGAAGAGCGCGAAGGCCGAGGTGGCGCTCACCGAGCTCATGGCGTGGCGCCGGTACCCGAGCCAGTGGATCGTCGCGGCGAGTGCGACGAACGCCGTGGTGAGGGTGAAGAGCGCCCCGAGCGGGGTGAGGTCGATGCGCACGCCGGTGATGGGCAGGAGACTCGTCGTGCGGCCCATGAGCGCGTGGTCGGTCGCGAGCACGCGGATCGACACGACGGCGCCGATCGCCTCGACGGCGACGAGGATGGCTGCCACGAGTTGGACCCGTCGTGAGCGCGGCGCGAGGGCGGCGAGGGCGGCGAGCACCCCGAGACCGGCGAGCAGCGAGAGCGGGCTCACCGGTCGGTGAAGCGCCGCAGCGCGGCGAGGATGTCGTCGGGGTGGGGCGGGCAACCGGGGATCTCGAGGTCGACCGGCACCACGTCGGCGACCGCGCCGGCGACGGCGTAGCCGCCCGCGAAGACGCCGCAGTCGCGCGCGCAGTCGCCGAGGGCGATCACGAGGCGCGGCTCGGGCATCGCGCGATAGGTCCGCTCGAGGGGCGCGGCCATGTTGTGGGTCACGGGACCGGTGACGAGCAGCGCGTCGGCGTGGCGCGG
>JAKBGV010000055.1 GCA_021837305.1 Actinomycetes bacterium | reverse complement strand
CTGACGATTCGAGACACCATGGTGATGTTCATGCCCTCGTCGGCGGCGATGGCGGCGATGCGGATCGGCCCACGGCGCACGACCAACCGCAATACGTCACGCTGGCTCGGCGACAGTGGACTCGCGCCCTGGGCCGCGCGCAGCGACCGCCCCAGTCGCCCGACCACGAATCGGAGTCGGTCAGCGACCTCGTCGAGTTCGGGTGAGCGCTCATCGTCCACGTTCGGCACCGTACTTCAGTTGCCTGCCAGCAGGCAACTGAATATCGCACGGCCGCCCACCGCGGTAGCGAGATCATCGTCGTCACACTCGCGAGGCACAACCCGTTACCGTCCAGTAATCGTCGGCGTGGCTCCCGACTCCACGCCGCACACGACTGAGGCTCGCCGCGCCGCCGGGCGCGACGACCCTCGCCGAGGTCGAAGAACCGTACTTCGTGCATGAAAGTACGTGGTGACCCGTAAAATCTGCGTTCGTAGTCCGTGGCAGACTGGTACGTCCATCCCCGACACTCGGCTCGAGTGTGACAACGAGAGAACAGCGCAGATGACCAATCAAGTGAACGCACCGCGTAAGGCGACCGGTAGGTCGGCCGCTGTGAAATCGGTGAAACCCGCGACTGCGACGCCAGCCAAGCGCGCTCCACGCGTCAAGGTGGCCAAACGTACACCCGCCGAGGTAGCAGCGCTCACCGAGATTTACCGCCAGATGTTGCTCATTCGACGCTTCGAGGAACGAGCCGCCCGCAGTTACACCCAGGCGCTGATCGGGGGCTACTGCCACCTGAACCTCGGTGAAGAGGCTGCGGTCGTGGGGTTGCTGTCGGCGCTCGCACCGACGGATTACCTCTTCACGAACTACCGGGAGCACGGCTACGCCATTAATCGAGGCATTGACCCCAACCGCGTGATGGCCGAACTCTACGGCCGCATCGATGGTGTTTCCAAGGGCTGGGGCGGCTCGATGCACATGTTCGACATCTCGCACCGTCTCCTCGGCGGTTACGGCATTGTCGGTGGTCAGATTCCGCTCGCGACTGGTGCGGCGCTCGCCATCGATTACCGAGGAGGCTCAGAGATTGTCATGTGCACGATGGGTGACGGCACGACCAACATCGGTGCCTTCCACGAGTCGCTCAACATCGCCGCATTGTGGAACCTGCCCATCGTCTACGTGATTATCAACAACCGCCTCGGTATGGGCACGACCGTGGAGAAGTCATCCGCCGAACCCGAACTCTTTCGTCGGGGTGAGGCCTACCGGATCGAGTCGGCACGAGTTGATGGTCTCGACCCCCTCGCAGTCGCCGACGCCAGCGCGAAGGCTGTCGCCGTCGCTCGCGCGGGACGACCCTATCTCCTCGAAGTCGTCTCGGAACGCCTCCGCGGCCACTCGGTTGTTGACCCGGCGAAGTATCGTACCGAGGCCGAGGTCGTCCAGTTGCGCGAGCACGACCCCGTGGTCACCTTTGGCGCGAAGCTCGTACGGGAGCGAGTGCTCGACGCCGACACCATGGCCGCCATCGAGCACGAGGTGACGGCGCGTATCGACGAGGCCGCGGCCTTCGCCGAGGCCAGCCCCACACCGGACATCGCCACCCTCTTCGACTACACCTACGCAACGCCCGTCGCCAATGACTCGCGGCGCCTACCCGGCCAGCCGTTGTTCGACCCAGCTCCGCTGCCCGACCCGGGAGAAGACCAGTGACCACGATGACGTACCGCCAGGCGCTGCATGACACGCTGCGCGCCGAGATGCTACGCGACGAGAACGTCTTGCTCCTCGGTGAGGAGATTGGTGTCTTCGAGGGTTCCTACAAGATCACCGCCGGGCTCTTGGCCGAGTTCGGCGAGAAGCGGGTCCGCGACACACCCATCGCGGAGGAGGGGTTCACCGGTGCCGCCATCGGAGCCGCGATGCTCGGGTTACGGCCCGTCGTCGAGATTATGACGATTAACTTCTCGCTGCTCGCCCTCGACCAGATCGTCAATCACGCCGCGAAGATCTACGGCATGTTCGGTGGCCAGGCGAAGGTACCCCTCGTCATCCGCACACCCGGTGGCGGTGGCCAACAGTTGGGCGCCACCCACTCGCAGAACATCGAGCTGTACTACGCGTTCGTCCCGGGTCTCAAGGTCGTCGCGCCGAGCACTCCCGCTGACGCGAAGGCCCTTCTCATCGCGGCCATCCGCGACGACGACCCCGTCCTCTTCCTTGAAAATCTCGCGCTGTACAACACCAAGGGAGACGTCCCTGAGGATGACACCCCGGCCGAGATCGGGCGAGCGGCCGTGACGCGGACCGGGCGGGACCTCACGCTCATCGGTTACTCGCGCATGGCCCACGTCGCGGCTCAGGTTGCCGACCAACTCGCCGCTTCGGATGGACTGGACATCGAGGTGATCGACCTGCGCAGTCTGCGCCCGCTCGACCGACCCACGATCATTGAATCCGTGAAGAAGACCCACGCCGCGGTGATCGTCGAAGACGATTGGCTGACCTACGGCATCGGAGCCGAAGTCGCGGCGACCATCTCTGACGGCGCCTTCGACTACCTCGACGCGCCCGTGCGTCGCGTGGCGATGGCCGAGGTGCCACTCCCCTATTCCAAGCCCTTGGAGACCGCGGCACTGCCGTCGGTGGACGACGTCATCAACGCCGTTCACCAGACGCTCGACGCCGTCGGTCGCCGTCATCAGAAGGTCGGCCATGATTGAGATCAAGATGCCCCGTCTCTCGGACACGATGGAGGAGGGAGCAGTCGCCACCTGGCACAAGCAGCCCGGCGACCATGTCGACGTGGGTGACGTACTCGTCGAGATCGAGACCGACAAGGCCACGATGGAATACGAAGCCTACGAAGCCGGCACGTTGACCGAGATCCTCGTCGCCGAGGGTGAGACTGTCGCCATCGGGACGCCGATCGCCCTTCTCGACAGTGGCGTCGCCACGGCGCGCGCCGTCGCCACGGCGTCGCCGTCATCGGCGGTGGCTACACCACCGTCTTCCCCGCAGGCCGTAGGTTCCGCGCCGGACACGCCACTCGACACCACGGTCGCCCAGCCCCCGGTCAGCGCGGCCCCCGCCGGTGCTGACGGTCCACGACGTTTTGCCTCACCACTCGTACGGCGTATCGCCCGCCAGTACGGTATCGACCTCAGCGGTGTGCGCGGCACGGGTCCGGGGGGTCGCATTATCCGGCGCGACATCATGTCGCTCGTCGACGGTGCCACCAACGAGGCCGTGTTGGAATCCGCCGAACAAGCTTTAGTGATCACGGACGAACGACGCGGCTCCGAATCGGTCGCACTGAGCAGCACGCGCCGGGTCATCGCCCGCCGGCTGGGCGAGAGCGCGCGCACAATCCCGCACTTCTTCGTCACCGCTGTCGCCGACGCGCACGCACTGGTTGCGATGCGCACCGAACTCAACGCCCAGCTCGTCGCGGTAGGTCGAGCGAAGGTGAGCGTCAACGACCTCCTGATCCGTGCCTGCGCGCTGGCGCTGCGCGAGCACCCACAGGTCAACGCTTCCTACGTCGACGACGCGAGTACCACGATGTTGGTCCATCATCGGATCAATATCGGCGTGGCGGTGGCGTCGGCAATTGGCCTCGTCGTGCCCGTCATCAACGACGCCGACCACAAGACCGTCAGCGAGCTCGGCGTCGAAGCCAAGCAGTTGGCCGCGCTCGCCAATGACAAGAGGCTCAGCCTCGAGCAGATGTCGGGCGGGACCTTCACGATCAGCAACCTCGGTATGTTCGGCGTGGAACAGTTCACGGCGATCATCAATCCGCCCGAAGGCGCGATTCTCGCGGTTGGCGCCACCGCGCTCGAACCCCGCGTGATCGATGGCGAAGTCCAGGTGCGCCACACCATGCGATACACCCTGTCGTCGGACCACCGAATCATCGACGGAGCGCTCGCGGCCCAGTTCCTCCAGACGTTGACGACGTACCTCGAGAACCCCTGGTCCCTGGTCGCGTGACCGACCTACGTCGCTACGGCCGGTCGACGGCGTAGCGAACCGCTTCGGCGACGACGTCACCGATAGACATGGCTGGCGTCGCCTCATTCGCGTAATACGCGATCGCCTCGGCGAGCGCTGCGTTCAAGACCGCCGCGCGAACGCGTACCGCGAGGCTCGACTCACCTCGCCCTTCGTGATGCGCGATAGCCAAGGCTAAGGCGTCGGTGGCGTCGTGATGCACCTGTAGCCAGACGGCGTTGACCACGGGCTCTACAGCGGCCAGGCGAAGTAGTCGCACGACATCCCTGACGTCGTCCAGCTCTGCGGGCGACGGATTGGCCCAGGCATCGGCGAGAGATTGGCCGCGCGCTACGTTCCCCAACCGCGCCACGGCGTCGCGAAGGCCCTCCTCGAGCAAGGGCCGTACGGCGTCCTCTTTGGACGAGAAGTGCCGCCAGAACGTTCGGACCGAAGTGTCGGCGCGCGCGGCGATGTCGGCTACGGTCGTCACCGCGAGGCCCTCGGACTCGAAGAGGTCGAGTGCGGCCAACGCGATCCGACGCTCGCGCGATCGGCGCGTCGAGGGACTAGTGGTGGGTCGACCTACCCGAACGGTCCGCGATTCGTCGCCCACGTGCCCCTGATCCCTTCCGCCACGATGACGCATAGTTATTGGCACAGTATGCCATCAACCCCTAGGCTCACCGTGGAGCTCGATGTCGCAGCCGGTGAAGCGACCTCGGTCCATACAGGACTTCGTGAGAGGAGCGAATATGACGAAGGAGTTCGAAGGCAAGGTGGCCATCGTGACCGGGGGTGGTTCGGGAATCGGGCGTGCGACGGCTATCCGTCTGGCGGACTTGGGTACCACGGTGGTGGTCGCCGACCTGCACGCCGACACCGCGAACGAAACGGCGTCCACGATCCGACGTTCGGGAGGTAACGCGGTCGCGGTCGTGGGCGACCTCAGTGACCCCGCAGTCGTCGACGAGGTGGTCACCACCGCAATTCGCGACTTCACCGCCATCGATATCCTGATCAACAACGCCGGAATCATGGACGACATGTCCGCACCCCACGAGGTGAGCGACGCGGTCTGGGAACGGCTGATTCGTATCAACCTCACGGCGCCATTCCAACTCCTGCGCGCCGTCGTTCCCCACATGCTCGAGCGCGGCCGTGGAGTCATTGTGAACACCGCCTCAGAAGCCGGGCTGCGTGGTAGCGCCGCCGGGACGGCCTACACCGTGTCCAAACACGGCGTCGTCGGCCTGACTAAATCGGCCGCCGTCATGTATCGGGACCGCGGCGTCCGGGTGAACGCCGTCGCGCCCGGTGGTGTGGCAACCAACCTCGAGGTCGCCATCAAACCGGGCGCCGCGGGACCAGCGAGCGTGGGGGCTTACCAGTCGAACATCGGCCGCGTGGCAACCGCTGACGAGATCGCCGCGGCGATCGTCTTCTTAGCGTCAGACGCGGCGAGCAATCTAAGCGGCGCGGTCTTGCCCGTCGACAACGGCTGGTCGGCCGTCTGACGGTAAGCCAACTTCACCGTCAGCGACCCGGCGTGCTCGACGCGGCGCCCGTCGAGAGACGAACCGCGACGAGGTCCAAGCCCGGACTACCGGAATGCCTGGATACCAGTGAGCGCGCCCCCGACGACGAGTGCGTGGACGTCAGCGGTCCCCTCGTAGGTCACCACCGACTCCAGATTTACCATGTGACGGATCACCGGATACTCGAGCGAGATGCCGTTCGCGCCCAGCACCTGGCGCGCGGTCCTCGCCACGTCGAGCGCGTCGTTGACGTTGTTCAGCTTGCCCATGCTGACGTGTTCTGGCCGCAGCGTTCCACTGTCCTTCATCCGACCGAGGTGCAACGCGAGGAGATACGAGCGGTTAACCGCGAGTGACATCTGAGCGAGCTTCTGCTGTTGAATCTGGTACGACGCTACCGGCTTGCCGAAGACCTGGCGCTCGCCGGCGTAGTGGAGGGCCGATTCGAAGCACGAGCGGGCCGCGCCGACCGCGCCCCACACGATCCCGTATCGGGCCTCGTTCAGGCACGACAGCGGGCCGCGCAGCGACGTCGCCTTGGGCAGCTGTGCCGACGCGGGCAAGCGGACGTCGGTCAAGAGGAGTTCCGACGTCACCGACGCTCGCAGCGACAACTTCTTCTTGATCTCCTGACTGGTGAAGCCGGGCGTCCCCTTGGGGACGATGAAACCTCGAATACCCTCGTCGGTCCTCGCCCAGACGATGGCGACGTCAGCGACCGATCCATTCGTGATCCACATCTTCTGCCCATTGAGCACCCAGTCAGCGCCGTCTTGGCGCGCACTGGTGCGCATCGAGCCGGGGTCGGACCCGGCGTCGGGTTCGGTGAGTCCGAAGCAACCCACCACCTCGCCGGCCGCCATCCGGGGCAACCACTCTTGTTTCTGCTCCTCGGACCCCCAGTGGTGGATCGCGAACATGGCTAGGGAGCCCTGCACTGAAACAAGGCTGCGGATGCCGCTATCGCCGGCCTCCAGTTCGAGGCACGCGAGACCGTAGGCGGTAGCGCTCGTACCAGCGCAGCCGTAGCCCTCGAGGTGCATCCCGAGCACGCCGATTGCGCCCAATTCCTTCATCAACCCGACGGGGCTTCGCCCCTCCTCGAACCATTCGGCCACGTTCGGCTCGACCTTGTCGCGCACGAACTTGCGAACGGTGTCTCGGATCGCCAGCTCCTCCTCGGAGAGGTTCCCGTCGATGTTGAGGAAATCCTCGGGACGCAGTTCGATGTGTGGGTTGCTCAACGACATACGTACTCCCTCTCAAAGTTTCAACTGTCGACTCTAATACTCCACTTGTGGTGTTCCATTTGGCGCGGAGGTCTGCCATGGTGCACTTCGCGCCAGTCACCGCCCAATCAATACCTTTGCTTTTCCGTACCCAATCCGACGGCCGTGACGAGTGCAGTGTCCCAAAGTGAGACACCGCGAGCGTGCCTGATGGGTTAAGTCCGCCAGGACACGGGGCCACGAACTCCCACGGCGGTCATCGCCGCGGGGACCTATGCGACAAGGTATCCGCTCTTCATCAGGTCGTGCAGACGGGCGGCGCAGCGTGACTGCGTCGGAGGACTCGCGATTGGCGCACGGGGCGATTGAGCGCTTGGCGCTCGCCATAGAGTGGCCCTACTTGTAATAAGGACGTCATGCTTGTGAGCATCACTACCGGCCCTCCACCGGTTCAAACTGGGGGCTTCGCCGGTGCATTGACCCGAGCAGTCGCAGAGCGCCTTGATGCGGCCACGTTGCGAACCGCGCATCGTCGGCTGCACGTGAAGGCATTGATCATCGGTACGTGGTACGTGGCGAGCTTCGTCGCGGTAATGCTCTCTTCGGGTTGGCTCGAGGGAATCCTCGCAGCGATCTCGCTGTCTCTTGCGTTCGCTGCGGTGGGATTTAATATCCAACACGACGCGAACCACAACGCGTTCTTCGCCGCCTCGACAAAACGCCTCACGAAGGCCAATCGCATCGTCGGTTGGAGCATGTTCGTTGTGGGCGCCGACGCTAATCGATGGCTCTATCGTCACAACACGCTGCACCACGGATCGCCCAACGTGGTCGGTGTGGACTCGGACATCAACCTGGGCCCGCTGGCCCGACTCGCCCCCTTCCAGCGACGGTACTTCTGGCATCGATACCAGCACATCTACCTCTGGCCGCTCTACTGCTTCACGGTCCTGGAGATCATGTTTAATGACGTGGCGACCTTGGTAGGCGCCTCACGACACGTTCGCAGCTCGAAGTCGCGGCTCAGCGAAGCCACGGTCGCGGTATTAACCAAACTCGCATTCCTCGCGCTTATGATCGGTCTACCCAGCCTGACCCACCCGTTGTGGGTCGTGATGGTCGGTGGGCTGGGGGTGATGTTCGCCGTCGGATTCCTGCTCGGTGTCGTCTTCCAATCGGCGCACATCGTCGAAGGCGCCGAATTCGCTCAAGCCGACGCACGTCCGCCCTACCAGTGGCACGAGTGGCAGGTGCGCTCCAGTTTCGATTTCTCGCACGGTTCCGGGCCGCTCAGTCGACTCTTCCGCTGGTACACCGGCGGTCTTGACCACCAGACCGAACACCACCTCTTCCCGCGTCTGCCCCACACCGCGTATCCGCTCATCGCACCGATTGTGACCACGGTCTGTGCCGACTTCAGCATCCCACGGCACGTGCAGCCGTCTTTCCACGCCGCCGTCGCTTCGCACTTCCGTCACCTGCGCTCCATGGGACGACCCTCGACATCGAGTCGCCCGACTTCGCCCTAGTCGATGGCACAACGCCGTCGCACCAACTGAGCGCCATATCAGTGCCAAGGTCGTAGTCATCTACTAGTTCCACGTCCTCGGATCAAGTCCGACATTGTGATCGACGTCTCGTCTGCTGTTTCGCGATGTCCCGTGCCCCGTCGGAACCACTGCTCGGCGTCCACGGACCCGCAACGGACACGTTCCTCCTACTCGGCGTGACCCGAGAAAGGACTC